>CAZNVX010000016.1:2074-16042 GCA_964576225.1 uncultured Christensenellaceae bacterium | reverse complement strand
TCCTGCATGGCACGCGTTAACTCCTCATTATTCTCTTTGCCCTGCCGCACACTCTCCTCACCCTTCTCCACCAGCTTTTCAAACAGCTTCTTACCCTTTTGGGCCGCTTTTTCTCCTTTTTCAGCAAGTTTGGCTGCCAGCATCTTGCCCTGTTCAGCTGTCATCTCACCCTTCTCCACCATCTTTTCGATCAGCTCCTTGGCCTGATTAGCCGTCAGCTCGCCTTTCTCCACCATCTTTTCAATCAGCTCTTTGGATTTCTCTGCGGTCAGCACGGCTGCGCCGATCCCAGCCATCAATACATTCTTTAAATCCTCGCCCAGACTATTTGCCATATCTATCACTCCTTTTTAAGACGCGTATGCTCAGTTTGTTTACGGTTTCTCCCTGGTACTATTATACTCCATTTTGGTGCCGCTGATAAGCCCTTCGCTCAATATTTTCCTGTGCGGTATGCAGCCAATGAACGGTTGACAGGCTATCCAGTGTGTGAAAAAATGTTTTCAAGCATAACGAGGAGGGAAATGAACATGGACTTTGCCGGCAGGGTGTGCGTGGTCACGGGCGGCGCAAACGGCATCGGGCGCTGCATCGTAGAAGAATTCGCAAAAACCGGTGCGTTTGTCGCATTTGTGGACATTGACAGAGATGCGGGTGAGCGGCTGGCGGCGCGCCTCGGGGAATGGGCTTTCTTCCAGGCAGGGGACGTCGCCGACGAGGGTACGCTGCGCTGCTTTGCCGACGCGGTGATCCGCCGGTTTGCCCGGATTGATTATCTGATCAATAATGCGTGTTTCAGCCGCAAGGGGCTGCTCTCCGGCTGCAGCTTTGAGGATTTCAACCAGGTTCTCAAGGCGGGCGTTACCGCGCCGTACATGCTCACCCGGCTGCTGCTCCCCCATTTCTCGGAGCGCGCTGCCGTCGTCAATATCGGGTCCACACGCGCCCTGATGAGCCAGCCGGATACCGAAAGCTACACCGCTGCCAAGGGCGGCATCAGCGCATTGACGCATGCGCTCGCGGCCAGCCTGGCAGGCCGGGTACGCGTTAATGCAATAAGCCCCGGCTGGATCGACACCAGCGCTTACCATGACGGCGCTGAGCCGACTGATTTTTCTCCGCAGGATTTGCGGCAGCATCCTGCCGGACGTGTCGGCACGCCCATGGATATCGCCAAAGCGGTTCTGTACCTGTGCAGCGATGAGGCAGGCTTCATTGACGGCGAGAACATCATTATTGACGGGGGAATGACGCGGCAGATGATCTACCACGGAGACAACGGATGGCGGCTGGATCAGTCTTGAAATGCTTTTCACTTGCCGGCGCCTATGTTTACAGAATGGTTACAGATTCGTGAATCCCTGTTCAAAAGAGACGTTTATAATAGACATCGCAATACCAGATCAGCTTATGATGCAAGCCCTGGCACACTGACACTGTGGCCGCATCGCGGGGATTCGCAGCCCCGATGAGTTTTTCTGTTGTTACCCTCCAAAGGTCTGTTTCCGTCAGGGAACGGCCAGGCTGCCGGCGATGTCGGCAGCCTTTTTCAACGCTATTCAATTCAGTCCCTATTCAGCTGCAATCTGTGTACCGGATTTGATCCAGCCGTGATCCTCCCAATGCTTGCGGTCAAGCGGATTCCAGTCGTTTTTTCTCATCATGCTCTTCACAGCCCAGAATAAGAAACTCCGTAGCAAAGGGGCGCGCATCGTATCCGCTTTTTTGACATAGCCGGATATCCGTTTTGCCAGCCGGGCCGCTTCTTTTTCAACCTGTGCTTTCTTCTGATCGGACACATCACTCCACTTCAGCGCTGAAACCGGCATTTTACAGCTCAGCACACGGCCGCAGCCCCAGAATTTCAAGCTGTTGCGCATCGTCTTTGCGGTATGCCCAAGGCCGGCGCCTGCCGTCGTCGTGACGGCCAGCCCCACTTTGCAAAACATCTTCGGGTCGGGCCGGTGGGGCATCCACAAGTAGCAAAGATGATCGAGCAGCGCTTTTAATTGCCCCGACACGTCCAGCGCATAAACAGGCGATGTCAGGATGATAAGATCCGCATCCAGCAGCGCCGCCGCGATGGGCTGCACACTTTGTGCGTGCGGGCAGGTCTGCTCGCCGTTGACAAAACATGAAAAGCAGCCGCGGCAGAAATGCGGCATATCCCGGGGCAGAGAAAACTCTGTCACTTCCAGGTGCCCGCTGTGGGATAATGCCTGTCTGATGATGTCCATGCAGTGCCATGTGCTCCCATGGCGGGTGTTTCCGTTAACCACTGTGATTTTCATTGTACTGTCTCCTTTTCATCCCGTCTGTTTTTTGTGTCGTATGTTGTACAAAAATGGGCCACGTGCTGTTTAAAAAGAGTTCTGGCCTCCTTTACGCCTTGTTCGGAGTTGTCAAACTTGTAGAATATCAAAAATACCGGAGCAAAAACGCCAGCGCCATCATATACGGATCGGCCTTAATGAAGCGGCCGGCTCTGACCATGCCGTCGAACAGCTTGGCCTGATACTCAAGTGTTTTGTCGAACGAGGTCTCACGAAAAATACTGGCAATCCTCTCGCTGCGGTATTGCTCGATTGTCAGCAGCCGGCGCAGCTTGACGCGTAACAGGCGAGTGAAGCTTTTTGTCAATGCAGTATCGATCGTTGTCATCTAATATATTTTTCGCCAACACCACCCGTGGTACAATGGCCAGTGCTGTAATGTACAGCCTGGTTGAGACAGCCAAAGAAAGTTGGATCAATCCATATGACTACCTGGTATGAGTTACACACGACCGAAAAAATGATGCACAGAATTCTATTATCAAGGCCTATATATATCGTGTATAAATCCTACTTCATCACCAAACAAATAAAAATAGTATATGTATCTGGGTTTACCTTCTTCATCAAAGCTTTTATTTACATAATGGATAAACTCTTCTCCAATTTGCTGTGGGATATCATTCGAAAGTATAAGCACAGCATCGTAGGGAACAGTTAACTCTTCTTGCTCTATTTTTCCATTATAATAAAAAGGCTGATCGGCTAAAGAGCCATCTTCGTACTTTTCATTTAATTCAATTTTGTCAATGATAAAGATATATTCAAGCCGGGATATTTTCTTTGCATCATGGATAATCGCTGCAAATCGGGTCAACGGTTCTTGACTTTCTGTAATTCTATCCAATACAGAACGCAACCCAACTAGAGATGTACCAGTAAAATCCACTTCATTAAAATTCGCTTTTTCTATATCTGTGGAAATATTAGGCGGGTTTAAAGAAACACTGCCTTGATCTAGATGAGCGTTAGGTTGTGTTGGTTCGTTTAAATTGGCTGTGCATGCAGACATGGTATAGAAACAAACAACAACGATTAGTAATAGGGTAAGCCTTCTAAGTAATCGCATTTTTATTTTCCTCCATTTTATTTGCCCACTGCCTAAGCGGTAGTGGGCACTTATAAGCAACTTATCTTAACCTTGCCCGTTCTTATGCACGGCGTCTTCCACAGCCTGACGGTTTTTCAGTCTGTTAATAGCAATTTGATGTTTATTTTATTATAGCATAATTGTGGTTTATTCTCCATAAATGGAATGATAATACGCGGTCCTTTGCAATAGAAATCAAGCAAAAATCACAACCCCCCTTGACAGAAGTCGTTCTGTGCATCCCTCGTCTGTGTTGGTGACAAGCGTTTCAGCGCCGCCGCCAAAATGGTAAGTAAAAAGGCCGCCCTTGCGGACAGCCCATGACAGCCAGTTTGCCCGTATCAAACCACGAATGGTATAAACATTTTGGTTCTTTGCTTGTAACAGTTGTATTCCTCACCAAATTCGCCATACATGTCCTTTTCCTCACGTCTGGCCAGCCGGACATACATGAAGACCATGACCGGAAACAACACCAGCAGCGGCAGAGTCGCCCATTCGATCAGCATACCCAAGGACAGCAGCAGCAAGCCTGTATACTGAGGATGGCGGATATAGCGGTAGATTCCTGTTGTCACCAGCTGGCCTGTGCCCTTTTCCTTGGACCAGTATTTTTTATAGATATTATACCAGCCGTTGATGATCAGGCATAGCGCGATCACTGCGCACCCGATGTTGATATACATTCCCAGATGACCCACGGAGCCCAGCAGCGTGTGCCCCCACAGCACGCCTTCGGGCAGGCTCTTGCCCACAATCCATGAGATCAGATACATGCTAAAGGGTATGCCGTGCATTTCGATCGCGAACGCGACAACAAACGCAATGTAGGCGCCGACAGGTTTTTTCCCCATCTTCTTGTAGAACGGAATAAAGAGCAGCACGATGCTGTAGACAATGATAAAAAACGCCACGCCAAACCAGTTAAAAAAATGACTTTCCGTTGTTTCCATGATAATTCACCTCATTTTTATTCCGGGCCCGATGAGGCAAAAACGCCGTTTCGCAACCCTGCCATCAATATAGCAGAGCCATCTTAAACGACGCTGAGCTTAACCTTAAGTTTATCTTAAATTTTGGGCAGTTGGATGGTAAATGTGCATCCCTTGTCTGTGTCGGTAACAAGCGTGATGCTGCCGCCATGAGCAACGACGATTTTTTGAACGATTGCCAGCCCAAGGCCTGTTCCTCCTTCCGAAGAGGTTCTCGTGCTGTCCGCTCTGACAAACGGCTCGAATATATGCGCGGCCAGCTCCGCGGGTATACCCACACCGTTGTCACTGAAAATGACCCGAATATGCTTATCAGTATCTGTGAGCGCAATCCGCACCGTTGTTTTTTGGGGATTGAACTTGATGGTATTCGACACCAGGTTTTGAATCACGCGGCCGAAATGCTTGACATCGATAGCCGCGTATATCTGTATATCCGGTATATCAAAGCTGTATTCAAAGCCGGCCTGCTCAAGCGCGGGCAGCAGCGCGCCGATTTCCTCCCTCAGATATTCGCATATGTCTACCCGCGTTTGGTTTAATACAAACGCCGTGCTCTCCATCCTCGACAGCTCAAACATATCGACGATCAGATTGTTGGCACGCACGCTGTTTTTGTATATGGTGTTAAGATAAGCTCTGCGCTGTTCGTCGGTGATGTCGTCTGAATCAAGGCATAATTCGGCATATCCCATAATACCGGCCAACGGGGTTTTCAGGTCATGCGATATGTCAAGCACCAGTTTTTTGCGGTTTTCCTCCGCCTGCCTGCGCAGCGCCGTTTCCTGTTCAATCCGCTCGGCCATCGCATTGAATGCATCCTGCAGCTCTTTGAATTCATTTTTTAGATGCAGATCGGCCCGAACGGAATAATCGCCGTCCTTAACGCTGCTGACACTTTGGCATAGCTTTCTGAGCGGCGTGACGATGCCGATGGAAGATATCTTGGAATAGATTACAGTCACGGCTCCCAGCAGCAGCAGATAGAATATCGCCACCGAGATGATGACCGTGGTGACCGCTTCTGTGTCGGCTGAAGGATATTGCGTGTTGTGTACGATGGCAAAATCGATCCTGACGGACGTGGGGAACGTCACGATCAGCCAGAACCGCCCGGTTTCATTGTATTCGATACTGAAGCTGTACGGCACGCCGCGGCTTTGGCTCAGCGCCAGAAATTCAGTAAACTCTGTCATTGTGAGCGCCTGCTTTCCGAACGTATCGATACCCTCCGACAGCACAATGTGCAGGTTTTCGTCCACCACCTGCACGCCGCCCCCGTTTTCCACGACCGGCGCGGCATCAATCTGCGCGAAGCTGTGTTGCATCAGGCTTTGCGCGGTATGGTTATTCTTTTTGAGCGTTTTTGACATCATATCACCCGCGAAGCCCATCAGTAAAAACGCGCAGGCGGCGACCACGAGCGACATGACAAACATGATCAGATAATTAAAAAGAAACCGATGGGACAAGCGGCTGCTCATGGCTGGCTCCCGTGCGGCTCAAGCTTGTAGCCGATGCCGCGTATGGTTCTTATGTATACCGGGGCTTTGGGATCCTGCTCGATTTTGTTTCGCAAATGACTGATGTGCACCATGACCGTGTTGTCGTCATAAAGGATATCATCGTCCCACACCGCTCTGTAAAGCTGCCTCCTGGTGAAAACCCTCCCCGGATTCTCCATAAAAAGCTTGAGCAGCAAGTATTCCTTTGCAGACAGCAACACCGGCTCATCGTTGACATAAGCGCAGCAGCCGGACGTATCCAGTGTCAATGCACCGCATATCATACGCTCAGCCGCCGGCTTAACAGGCTGTGCGTATTGCTGGCTCCGCCTGATGGCCGCGCCCACTCTGGCGATAAGCTCGGCCATGCTGAAGGGTTTCACCAGATAATCGTCCGCGCCAATTCCCAACCCGAGTATCTTATCCATATCGTCGCCCCGGGCTGTCAGGAAAATGACCGGCAGCATGTTGCCCGCTTCACGGATCCGGCGCAGCAGATTGAAGCCGTCCAGACGCGGCATCATCACATCCAGCAGCGCAAGGTCAAAGGCCTTGGATTGCAGCGCCTCTAGCGCCTCCATGCCGTCTTTAACAGCCACACACGTATACCCTTCCTTCTCGAGCTGGATTGAAAGCAGCGCTCTGATGTCCTGCTCATCCTCCGCAATCAAAATAGCCACAGCACACACGCCTCCCGCTTTTATCGTTATATTATAACACATAAACAACGGACAAAGCAGCGCTCCCGATTTGTATAATTGGTTATTCTGGCTTGCCGCGCTCATGTCAGCGCGAGCGGATAAAGAAAAGTGATATTGAGTTAATTATTCACGTATTTTTGGCCTGTATACGCGGGATACGAGGTCTTATAGTATTTCTTCACGCGCAGCTCACGTCCGTCTAAAGACAGGTAATGAATATAGACTTGAACCTTCGTCCCCTTTCTTGGTTTCACATAAAGCCTGGATTCCCCCGGTTTGAGCGGCTGGCCATCCGGCGTTTGCGTGGCTTTATGGTGGACGACTGTACTGGGCATATCGGTATAGCCTATGATTTCTGATGAAAAATCCAGAATGACTTCACCGTGCTCCTCGTCCACAACAGATGGTCCGAACACCTCAACGGTTACATTCTTATCCTTTTCATTGACATAGGATACGATAAAGACAGGTCTATCAGATGCGTTTTTTAATTTGAGATCCGGGCTGTTGGTGCTGATTGTCGCGTCGAGCCCAATGGGTATATAAGCCGAAACAATGGAATGCCGGCTTGATTCAACGATCTCAAGACCTGCCCGCAGAGCGGCATTGTATAACGTACTGGAAACCTGGCACACACCGCCGCCCGGTTCATAGACAATGGCGCCGCGATTAATCCCTGCGGCATCCTTCCAGCCTCTGGCTTCTGTCCGCGGCCCTGCCAGCTCGTTGAGCGACCAGACCTCGCCTGGCTCAATAACCACACCGTTAATCATCCCTGACAGTTTGGCGATATTGTAATTTCTGTTGGCGCCATCTGAACTTTCATAGCTTGAAGTCCACGACGCCACAAGCCGTGTGTCGTGCTTTATATCCTCTATGTTCACCCCAGGCTTTATGGGCTCTGTCACAGCCGATATGACAGATACGTCGTTTTCCAATGCCTTTATTAATTTCAGCGCCAAATCGTCCGGCTTTACGTAGTAACCGTCCACCTCTTCCGTGTAAATAAAGCGCGATATATTGGCGTCTTTAGGCAAATAGTTTTTCACAAACGCCTTTGTCCGGTAATACTGATACCGAAGGGGGTTGGGCCTTTCCTCTTCAGGAATCAGCATCGGCTCCAAAGCCTTGGCTTTCCCATCAAACGCTGTTCCGTCCTCATAATACCCGTTTGGCATGAACACATAACCGGCATCAACAGGCGATTGGCTCATTTGATCCTCAAGCAGCAAAACTGATGCCTCCACGTCGTCCTTGGCTGCAAGAATGCTTACCGTAAAATGCACGCCTTCACTCTTTGCTATGATGGCGGATTGTCTGCGGTCTTCAAACGTACCCGAGAGCCCGTAGCTTAACGCTTGTGCCATGATATCGTGGTAATCCGTGTCCATGCCCAGCTCCGATGCCGCATACCGGTGGCTGACTCCATTGACTTCTATTGTGAATTGCCGTTCTGATAACAGAGCGTTTGGCAGGTCTGCCGTTGTGGCAAACGCTTCCTCCCGGTTCAAGCCGGATATGTCAATGCCGTTTACATAAACGCCCTTAAGCGCAGCATTGTGATCCATCACGCGCAAAATCTCATGCTCCGGCTCATTGCTTTCGCTCATCAAAGCCGCACAGACAACAGCAAACACGATGATCATCAGGCATACGGCAACGATAATAATGCCAGTCTTCCCAGAGATAAAAAAATCTCTGTTGCGAGATGGATTGTTTGTCCGGGAAATCATCAAAGTCATTTTCTCCTCGGTAGCGTTTGGTTCATATTATATTGATTTTCTTTCAACAGCGGGACGATATGCCAATACTTCCCTAATAAATACAAAAATAGACTTCCACCAAGCCATTGGCTCATGCTTTGTTCGCTGTTTGCCATGGCATGCGCCAGTTCTGTCAAAAAAGTCCCGTGCTATCCGCCCAGCGTCACATCCTGACGCTGATACCAGTCGAGCGCATCATAGAGATGTTCAATCTTAAAATCCGGCCACATATCATCAATCACATAGAAGTCGGCATAGATGGACTGCACAGGAAGAAAGCCGCTTAACCGGCGCCGTCCGCCCCACCGGATGATGACGTCAATACGGCTGATATCCGAGGACGCGATATGCTTGATGATGCTTTCATTTCGGCTACGGCGCTCACGCGCCGCCGATTGGGAGAGATCCCAGTCCCAGCCGTAATTGACCAGAAAATTGACGTTGATCAGCCCGCGCCCGCACCGCACCCGCTGGGTATACGGCAGCAGTTCTTTAGGAAACATCGGCGAGACAGTATTGCCCACGATCAGCAGGTTGGCGTCGTGCTTTGTCAGGTTTATCACGGCATCCACACACGCTTTCTGGAACGCCCTTGTCTGCACAGTGGGGCGTTTGGTGTTGTCCTGCGTAAACCCGTAGAAAGTGATCTCCTTGATGCCAAGACGAATGCATTCCTCGCATAGTGCATAGCCCGGCTCAATCCCGTGGTTGTAGCCGTCTTCCTTGTTCAGTCCCTTGCTCTGCGCCCATCGCCTGTTCCCGTCAGGTATGATGCCGATATGCTGAGGCAGGCGCGAATAAAAGGAGGTGTTTTGCATAGCGCGTCCCTTTCATTGAATAACGTATAATAAGAGCGCCGCCGGAAACAACCATGCGCTCCTTTGATCATGTGACTTATGTTGCGTTTTTTTATGTCTGTTTATTCTTTAAAAGTGAGATTTGAATGTCACGTTTTTATGCGTATGGCCGCGCGCACATAAATATCTTCCATTCACCGCCGCTCCACAATTCATTGATCACGACGCGCCCTCTTCTTGAGCTTGCTTCTATGACCTTGTTGTCGCCCAGATATATCGCGGTATGGTGCACCTCATGCCAGCGTCCGCAGCTGCAGTTCGTTCTCGACCAAAATATCAGATCGCCCGGCTGCAGCTTTGCCATCTCGACCGCGCTGCCGTTCTTATAACAGTATCTTGCCTGTTCCACCGATGACGTGGGAATGATCACACCCGCCTGATCGTATACCCACCATGCAAAATACGAACAGTCCACATAGCGGCCGGAGCCCCTTTTGCCCTTGGAATAGGGGTTTCCAAGGCGTGTCAGCGCCGCCTGCACAATCGTCTCGCCTGTGGACCCCTCCTGCAGGTTCGACAGTATGCGCGTCAGCTCCTGGGCATTCATGCCATCATAATAGTCAATACCCAGCAGCTGCGCGAAGACGGTGTAGTAATCAGGTGACATCAGGTCTTCAAGCGTTTTCTTCTGTTCCTTGCTAAAGCCGTACATCGCTGCCCCTTCCGTATAGGTGAGGCTGTTAACAGACAGGCTGACAGTCAGTGTGGTCAATGGCTGCGCGTCTTGGGCTGCGCCGCTGTTGGCCGCCGGTTTCTGAGATGTCGTTTTGGAGCTGATCTCCAGCTTGTTCATGCTGGTGTATATATCGCGGAGCAGCTCGTAATCTTCCTCGGGTATCATGCTTAAGCCGCGGAGCTCGTCGCCTGTGACAACAGCATATACGGCGAGCACATCCGCCCAGTTATTGACTCTGTCGCTGTCACCTTCAAAATCTCCGTCGTAAACAGTTTGAGAAGCATCAAACGCGGCACCCGCCTTCACCTTTTCAATCCGTTCCTCAATTCCGTCCTCAAAACCCGCGTTGATACGCGCCATCGCGTCACTGACAGGGATGCCGACAACGCCCGCTGATGCGGCGGATAGGGCAACAGCGCGATCCTCCGGCGAAGTTTGCAGCTCCACCAGCGACTTGCTTATTTGCGCCTCGTACTGCGGCATCAGCTTTGGCGCCGGTGCCGGCAGTGTTTCCACCGGCGCTTCAGGCACGAAGGAAACCTCCGGGGGATTGGTCGGGCTGACCTCCTGAACCAAAGCCGCACCCACCGATAATGAGGCCAACTCACCGGCGCGATCCTCCAGCTGCATGTATAAGTCGTCAAACTGACCTGAATAGCTTGCCACCGTAATCAAGGACGCCGCGGCCACACCGACAGCCAACAGAACAGCCAGGCCAATCCCCGCAGCGGCAGCAGTCAGCCTGCTGTGCGTAATCTGGAATGACACAGGCCTTTTTCTAACGTCAGTCTGCGAAATAATTGTGACGCTGTATTGCTCTTTGACGCGTCTCTTTTTTTTCATCTCATCCATCTTTTTTGTTGATCTGTGTCTGATAAGAACACAATATACGTGGTTAAACCGCGCGAATACCATAAAAAGCCCCTCTGCGGATATACAGATCAGCTTTGTGTCAAATCAAACCATTTCTCTGGTAACTTCTTCAAATGAATCATTTGCATTCTTTAGCTTTATGACAGGCCTTTGGCCCAATCGTCCAACCCCTTGAAAACAGCTTCTTTGGTTTGCATGCAGATGTCGGGCAAAGCCCCGCCCCATGAGCGCTCGGCAGCGGCAAAACCCTTCTCAATAGCACCCTTTAGCTCAGACAGCCTGGCCGGATCACCGCCGCTTATGCTGATGGCAAACTGGACGATCCGCTGCGAAGTCTGCTCGACACCCCAAAAGCCGTCTTTGGAAATGTCCAGCCGGGCGGCGGCGCGGGTTGCTTCGTCCACCTCGAGATTCTGAAAAAAATTTTTCAGGTTGCCGTCATATCTTTGCATGATGGCGTCAAAGCTCAATCCCTTGCCGCTGCCGGTGTTCACAGCCTGCATCTCAAACAGGCTTTCCACCAAACGGCGGAAGCCGGCGTACCTTGCCTCAACCTGCTGTTTGATGCCGTTCAATGTCACGGTGTCTCTCGTATACATCCTGGTTTTATCCGGCTTGTTCTCCGTTTTCTCGTAAAGAGCTGCGGCGCTGTCGTTATTCTTATTGCCGTGACCCGATTCTTGTATGCCCTTCTCTTTTGGATTGGCCTGCGCGTGGGGCATGCCACTTTGCGCCGATTTGGATACCGCATCAATACCCATCATCATATCTCCTGTTCGTTGATATTCCCGTCCAAAAAAACATTGCTTCTGTATTTAATAAACCGATTATGCCTGATTCAAACGAATAACAAATGCTTTTTTTCCAATAATTCAGGCGGCACTGGCAACGGATATGCTTCGCATCGCCTTGGCAGGCTTTTATTTCTCACCACAGTCTTTGTTGTTGACAGCCGCTGAAATATTGTGTACAATTCAGATAATGGTATACAATTTATTTATTTAGTATACAATTCAACATGCTAACCTGCAGTCACATCATATTAAAATCAGGGAGGATGATCATATGCGCGAGTTCAAAATGTATATTGACGGTCAATGGAAGAACGCATCAGACGGCAGAACCTTCACCACCGTAAACCCTGCCAACGGCAGTCCGGTCTCCACGTTTCCTCATGCCACCGCAGCCGATGCCGCACAAGCCTGCGCGGCCGCAAGAGATGCGTTTGAAAGCGGCGTTTGGTCCGGCATGAACCCGGAAGAGCGCGCCGACCGGATGCTCAATGTGGCGCGCATCATGAGAATGCGTCAGCAGGAGCTGGCAGAATACGAAGCCATGGAGTCCGGCAAACCCATACGCGAAACATCGGAGATTGACATCCCGCTGTCCATCTGGGCCTTTGAGTATTTTGCCAATTTATCCCGAGAGATAAAGGGGGAGACGACGCGCGTCAACAGCGAGCTCGGCCAAAGGTTGTTCAATTTCATTGAGTATGAACCATACGGCGTGGTGGCGGTGATCAGCCCTTACAACTATCCGCTGCATCTGATGACGCGCAGCCTGTGCCCCGCGCTCGCGGCGGGCAACACCTGTGTGTGCAAGGCCTCCTCCTACACCCCCTCCTCAGCCGCCATTCTCTCAGAGATCATAGAACAAGCCGGTATCCCAAAAGGCGTTGTCAATTTCATATCGGGCTCGGGCAGCGTCTGCGGTGAAGCGCTTGCCTCCAACAAAGACGTCAATATCATCGCCTTTACCGGCTCAGAGGAGGTGGGACGCAAACTGCTGCATTATTCAGCCGAATCCCCTATCATCAAAAAGACAGTGCTGGAGCTGGGCGGCAAAGGGCCCGCCATTGCCGAGCCGGATTGTGACCTTGAGCTGTCGACCAGCATGCAGCTTGAGGGCTTTACCTCCAACCAGGGCGAAGTCTGCTGCGCGCTTACCCGCCTGATACTGCATGAAGACATATACGACGAATTCTTAGAGCTGCTGGTGAAAAAGGCCCGAGCGCTGAAAATGGGAGATACGCTTGACTTCAGCACTCAAATGGGCAGCCTGATCAGCGCAGCCCATCTTAACTCCGTGCATGCGCATGTCTCAAATGCTGTGGCTGCGGGCGCGAAGGTGCTCTGCGGCGGCAAGCGCTTCACCGAACCGCCATGCGACAAGGGCAGCTTCTACGAGCCGACGATACTGGTGGATGTCACGCCGGATATGCCCTGTTTCCAGGAAGAAATATTCGGGCCGGTGCTCTCCGTTATAAAATACAAAACTGCTGACGAAGCGATCGCGCTGGCTAACAACACACGGTTTGGGTTGGGCGCCAATATTTTCACCGAGGATTTAAGAAAAGCGTACGCTATGGCCAAACGGATTGACGCGGGTACAGTATGGGTCAACCTGGCGATGTATTCTCAGATGGCTTGCCCGTTCGGCGGCAATAAGAACAGCGGGCTTGGCCGCGAATACGGAGAGACAGGCCTGCACGAGTATCTGAAAGTGAAAAGCCATATTTGGCTGATGCAAAAATAGCACGGACTCCGACGCAAAAAAAGTCCTTTTCATGACATCTTGAACCGGCGCCGCAAAGAGCCGGTTTTTCTTATGCTTCCCCCCCGCTTGTCCGTTCCGGCCGGCCATGATATGATTAAGGGCAAAAACCGAGGCAGGAGAGATATGTATGAACCTCAATGACCACCGTGTCAGCAAGCGAAGCCTTGGAACGCGATGCATGACCGTTGCGTCTATTTTAAGTGCTCTCGCCGCGCTTTTATTGACTGTGGGGTATTATCTTCAGTTGCTGGAGTTTTTCTGGTATTTCATAGCGTCTTTATGTCTGCTTATCGTATTGATTCGATACGGTATAAGGGCGGCGCTGCTGGCTTATGCCGCTTCTGTCCTGCTGGCCCTGCCCTTGTGTTCGTTCAGTTTCTTTTTTATTCTGCCGTTCGCGATACTCATGGGCCCATATGCCATTGTGGACGCCGTCATGAAAAAACACTGCGTTCGCGCCTTGATCGGCCACGCCATCAAAGCCGTCTGGTTCTGCGCCTCCGTGCTTGCCATGATCCTTTTCACTGGCCTGTTCTTTTTTATCGACCTTGAAGCCAGCCCGCTGGTCATATGGCTTGTTATTGGCCTGTGCGTGCCGGTTTACGCGCTTTACGATGTCGCC
>CAZNVX010000016.1:0-2064 GCA_964576225.1 uncultured Christensenellaceae bacterium | reverse complement strand
TGTCGCCGTGCGGGCGGTGGCTGTCCGGCTTGCCGCACATCTGACTCGTTTTTCAAACACCCCAAAGATATAAAACATGTCTTTTTGATCTATACTATATTGAGGTGATTTATAGTGAGCCGTCCGCACACCAGTCTTTTAAGCCTGATTGCGCAAAAACGTGAACCGATGGATTTTTTCAAATGCCTTCCGGATAAAATCAAAGCCTGCTTATGCGGGTATTCACGGCAGATAAAGCCGCTGGATATCCTGCGCGGGTCTGCTGATCGTGGTATTCAACGATGAAGAAAAGATGGGTTTGGCTTATTGCCGCATCTGTGGTGCTGTTCATTCTGCTTGCCATATCATTAAGAGCCGGTATTATGGTGGGCTTTGAGGGATGGGCTTACAGCAAGGCAGTGGCGCGCATGTCACCGGTCATGACAGATATTACTATCGTCATCACACACTTTGGAGACTGGGCTGTGGTAATCGCGTTTTGCCTGGTGCTGATGGCGATCCCCAAAACAAGAAAAACCATTGCACTGCCCGTTTCCGCATCCGTTATCATCTCGCTGCTGCTCAACATTGCGCTCAAGAATATTTTTGTCCGCGAACGCCCGGATATACTGCGCCTGATCAATGAAACCAGCTACAGTTTTCCCAGCGGTCATGCCATGGTGAGCGCTTCGCTGTATACCATGCTGTTGCTGCTGGTCTTCAAATATATCAAAAAGCAGCCCCTAAGGCTGATCCTTTCTGTTGTATGTCTTCTGATGGTTGTTGCCATCGGTTTCAGCCGGGTTTATCTGGGTGTGCACTATGCAGGTGATGTCATCGGCGGTTGGTTTATCGGTTTCGCCGTTTCGGTGATCGTTTATTCCGTATGGAGCGGAAAAGCGCTTGCCCGGTGGAAAGAGGTGATACACAAAAAAAGGGGATAACGCGGCTTGCGCGTTTCCCCGATTCGTCCCATTAAACAACTGATGTATGCTCACGCCATTAGCTTCGGGCTGGGCGCCTTCACGACGAAAATCTCCGCCACATCGCCGTGCTGATTGGATACGTTCATCAGCGTACTGACCGGTATCGTCAGTATGCTGCCTTGCGGATAAGCATGCGGCTCCTGATCGTTGAGTCTCAGTGTAATATGCCCCCTGACCACAATCATATAAACGTTGGAATTGGCGTGATGCTCAGGCAGCGCGTCGCCGCCGCGCAGCACCATATGATTGACCGCGGCATGGTCGTCCTCAATAATGCGCTCAATCACTTTTTTGTCCGTTAGTGTGAATAAATGCAGCGTCTCAACCATGTCTATTCCCCTTTCTGCAGCGCTTGGGCAAACTGCAAGCCATACCGCATACAGGCAGCCTCCGCCTCCGCGTCCGGCACCCACAGGGTGCGGATACCGTCGTCCACCAGCGCAAATCCTGCACGCTCGAGCCGCTCGCTGATCAATTTGACCGCCTCGCCGCTCCAGCCGTAGCTGCCGAACGCTGCCGCCTTTTTGTTCCGGAACTTGAGGCCATGCAACATCTCGAGCAGACCGCCGATGGCATGCAGCAGGCCGTTGTTGATTGTGGACGAGCCCATCAGCACAGCGCGCGATCTGAAAATCTCTGTAATGATATCGTTTTTGTCATCCTTCGCCGCGTTATAGAGCTTCAATGTCACAGCTGGATCCGCCTGCTGTATGCCCCGCATAATCGCTTCAGCCATCTTGCGTGTGGATTCCCACATGCTGTCATACACCAGGGTAATCTGATTCTCCTGATAGCTGTCCGCCCATTTCAAGTACTGCCGCACGATCTGCGTCGGGTCGTCGCGCCAGATAACACCGTGGCTGGGGCAGATCATATCCACCGGCAAATTGAATCCCAACACCTCGTTGATCTTTTTGGTCACCAGCGGTGAGAAAGGGGTTAAAATGTTGGCATAGTATTTGAGCGCTTCATGGTAGAGCTCGGCCTGATCAACCAGATCGTTGTACAGCAGTTCGGTCGCGTAGTGCTGTCCGAACGCATCGTTGGAGAACAGCACGTTTTCACCCGTCATATAGGCGAACATCGAATCCGGCCAGTG
>CAZNVX010000015.1:0-16249 GCA_964576225.1 uncultured Christensenellaceae bacterium | reverse complement strand
CCGTCCAACCTGATCAGCCCGAACCCGGGGGAGGTGCAGCAGGATCCGGACGAGCTCTTCGCGTCGGTGGTGGACACCATCAAAGCGGTGGTCGAGCAGTCGGGCGTTAACCCAGCCGACATCGTTTCCGTCGGTATCGACAGCCAGATGTCCGGCATCATGGGCATCGACAAGGATTGGAACGCGTCCATGTACTACGACTCGTGGCTGGATGTGCGCTGCGAAAAGTATATGGGCGTGATGAAGGAACGTATTGGCCGCCGTATGATAGAGCTGACGGGTGCGCCGGTGACGTATGATCACGGCCCCAAAATCGTGTGGTGGAAGAACGAGCACCCCGAAACGTATGCCAAAACGGCCAAGTATGTGGAGCCCAACGTGTATGTGATCGGCCGGATGTGCGGCCTGAAAGCGGACGACGCGTATATCGACTACACGAACCTGCACTTTACGGGCTTTGCGGACAACCTGAATAAAACATGGGCCGACGAGCTGATGGAACCGTTTGATATTGACCGAAACAAGATGCCGGTCATCAAGGCGCCTTACGACATCGTCGGCAAGGTGACGCCGGATTTTGCCGCGCTGACCGGTCTTTGCGCCGGCATGCCGGTGGTGGCGGGCGCGGGCGACCAGGCCGCGACAGCGCTGGGCGCGGGTATTATCCGACCCGGCATGGTATATGATGTGGGCGGCACAGCGTCAGTATTCAGCTTTTTTGCGGATAAATTTGCGCCGGATACCGAAACGGGTGCGTTCGTACAGATGCGCTCGGTAATCGACGGGGGCTGGCAGCCGCTGGCCTACATCAACGGCGGCGGGTTGTGCCTGCGGTGGTTCCGCGATGAGCTGACAGGCTCTGACGACAGCGTCAGCTATGACGCGCTGTCAGCAGAGGCGAAGGATTTGAATCCCGGATCTGATGGGCTGGTGTTCATTCCGCATTTTGCCGGCCGTGTGACGCCCAACGACCCGTATGTACGCGGCAGCTGGATCGGGCTCAAATTTACGCACAAGCGCGGGCATATGTGGCGTGCGATCATGGAGAGCATTGCGTACGAATACCGGTTTTATCAGGAGGTAGCCGGCAAGCTGTATCCCGATACCAAGCTGAAGGTGATGTATGCAATCGGCGGCGGCGCCAAAAGCCCGCTGTTTCTCTCCATCAAGAGCGACGTGCTGGGCCTTCCGGTGGCCAAGCTGAAGGCTTCGGACAGCGCATTGATCGGCTCGGCGGTGATCGCCGGCTATGGCGTGGGTCTTTTTGACACCATAGAGGAACCAATATTGAGGGTTACGAACATTGAGAAGACAGTGCAGCCGGATATGGGCAATTATACCCGGTACGCGCCATACTTCGAGGTCTACAAAGACGTGATTGAGCTGCTTCACAAAGTCTACATGAAGGAAGGGTTTGCGGGTTGAACAAAAAAGCGGAGGAGAATATTTTTGCCGAAGAACGCAAGCACTTAATCGTTGACCTTATCAACAAAGAGGTCAAGACAACTGTGGCTGAACTGTGTGAACGTTTCTCCGTGTCTCCCGCCACCATCCGCAACGACCTGCGTGAGCTTGAGTTTGCGGGGCTTTTGAAGCGTACCCACGGCGGCGCAATCAGCAACAAAAAGGCAAGCTTTGAGCTCAATGCCTACCAGAAGGAAGTCGAGAATATCGACAGGAAGATCGCCATCTGCCGGGCGGCGTCCAAGTATGTTCAGGACGGCGATATCATCGCCATTGACACCGGCACGACGATGTTCGAACTCACCAAGCTGATTTGTGCCGATAAGGACATCAAGGTGATCACCAACGACCTGCAGATCGCGTTGTATCTGGAGAAGCATTCCGAAATTGATACGATTCTGATGGGCGGCATGGTGCGCCGCAACTTCCACAGCACGGTGGGGCCGCTCGCGCTTGAAGCGGTTAAGGGGCTGAACGTGGACCGCAGCTTCATGGCCTGCAACGGCGTGCATCTGGGACGCGGCATCACCACGCCCAACATTGAGCAGGCGCAGGTGAAGCAGGGGCTGGTGGCCGCGGCGGACGAGGTGATACTGCTGGCAGACAGCTCAAAGCTCGGCAAAGCGTCATTTGTCAAGTTCGCCGACTTTTCACAGGTCGACCTGATCATCACAGATGACGGAGTTGGTGAAGACATACTCGCTGAGCTTGGCAGAATGAGCGTCAATGTTGAAGTGGCAGCGCCTTGATGTTAGGGAGTTTTATCCCGCAATGAAATTTAATTTCATCGTCAGCGATATTAAATAATATTTTATGTTGTAATTGGTTTTCGTTTCATTTATAATAGCATTCGGTAATAACAATGGGCAGATGTGAGAAAGTGACATAAACATATTGTCCAAAGGATGTTTTTAACATTAATGTAATGATGTTTGTTTTACTTTTTCGATTGATTGTATTATAATAGCCAACAGAATCAGAGGCTGAGGGGAAGCATGGCGAGAGCAGACAAGGGTTCGGCTGGTAAGAACAGGCAAGCAAAGGCAATGAGCAGAAGGGAAAAGCTTGTTCTGACGGCGTTGTCAATACTGTTGGTGATCGCTATCGTTATTGTCAGCGTGTTCCTGCTTTATCCACGGCTGGCCGGACGTCCGGACTGGCAGATCATGATGTCACTCAGCTTTGACGACAGCGCGTGGATAAAGGATATGGTTGGCAACCGCATTAAGCCCACGGGCAAGGTTATCGACATTAGCTCATCATTTGTGTATTCGGAGGATACGGCGTACATCACATCCACTTATGCCTCCATGACAACGATCGCTGACGCAAAGGCCTATTACTTAAGCCAGATTCCCGGCTCCGTTGATTATGAGGCGGACCAGGTGGCGCGGATGAACATCGCCGGTGAGCTGCGGGGAGAAAAGGTAGACGTCACCAACTATCAAGCGGATCTTTTCAACGCTTACGATACCAAGGTGGTCATTGATAAAGAGAAGGCTGAAAAGATCAAACAGAAGCTGATTGACGAGTTTCCGGATGATGTGGTCAAAGACCTGCCGGAACTGGCCGGGGTGCTGGCGCATCCAAAGCTGGGCGGCTATATCATGTACAACGATGATGAGCTGTCGAATTATTCCTATGCCGGCGTACCCATTTTCTCCGTTGCATACAGATACGGGGGCGCAAGAGAGGAACTGGCGCTCATACAGCAAACCATTGAAAATAATTATTCGGACAGCATCCTTTTCGATGATGGTGAGACGGTATACTTCAAGGCGAAAGGCCATATTATTTCACTGAGTATATCTGAAAGCGATATGAATATTCTGGCGGTTATCACCATACAAAGAATACCCGGCACCACCCCGTAAACGGGTGGAACAGCGTTATTGAAATTATAAATGATTAGTATAATTGCATCTATAAAGGCGTTTCATTCCAGGTGATAATGCGCATTGCGTATCACAAATAAACAATTTATATAGGAGGAAAACAAATGAAAAGACTGGTTTTGCGCTCTGTTGTGGTGGCCCTTTTCCTGGTTTTGGTTGCGGTCACGCTCATCGCTTGCAGTGCGCCCGCGACAAGTGACAGCGCATCTGGCGGCGGCGCTGCCACCAAGGGTGTCTATCAGAACCTTGACCCCAACAGGGAATACTATCTGTGCTCTTCTCACTAGGCGCACCCGTACTTCCTGGATTCCCACATTGGCCTTCGCTATGCAGCTGAGTACTTCAATGTGAAGATCACTGCTCTGGGACCGGACGGCTGGGATACAGCAGCTCAGGCGCAGGCGCTCGAGCAGACTCTGGCCAAAAAACCGGCGGGTATCATCATCCGCGGTTATGACGCTTCCTCTGTCGACGCTTCCCTGAAAGCTCAGGAAGCCGGCATCGCGATCGTGTGCACAGAAGCCAAACCGTCGGAAGGCCGCGGCACAACCGTTCCCGGCGCTCTGACATTCATCGGTCTTGACAACTACCAGTGCGGCGCTGACACAGCCATGGAGCTCATCAAGAGAGCCGGCGATACAGGCATCGTGGGCATCATGGGCAACTGGGGCGCCTCCAATACGGACGCCAAACTGGCTGGTATCGAAGATTGGCTCAAAGACAATGCGCCCGGCTGGACCATCTGCGGTTACGCGGATGACAAAGCGACCACCAACGATGCGATCATCGCTGCGAAGTCTCTGATCACCAACTATCCGGAGATGACGGCCATCATGGGTATCGACTCGTCTTCCGGTTCCGGTATTGCCAATGCGATGCAGGAGCTGAACATTGAAGCGGGCAAATACAAAGTTGTGGTTCACGACAGAGAGCCCGCGACGCTTGACTTTGTTGAAAAAGGCTACATCGATGCCACGCTGATCAACAAGACGGCTGGTCAGGAATTCATGGCCATGCTCGTACTGGAAGACTGGAACAACGGCGGCCTCAAGAACATCCCGATTTCGTCCGACAACAAGGCGGCCGGCCTGAACCCCGTTCCGGACAACATGTACAATACGGCTGTTGTCATCGACAAGAACAACGTGCAGTACTTCAAATCCAGCGCCATGCCGGATCTGAAGACAGATCTGTACAACAGATAATTAAAAAACCTATCGTTTGCTGTCAAGGGCTTGGGTTCACCCCCAAGCCCTTAGCAGAAATTAAATCATTATTGGTGTGTGGGTTTTGTTTTTCCCGACCTGATTGTATTGTTTTTTATGGCTGTGTGAATATGTGGTACCTTGCCACTTAGTATATATAAAGGAGAACAGGAATGGACAACGCAAAGGAAAGATTTCTGATCATAGATAACGTTTCCAAATTATACGGTGTGGTTCAAGCCTTGAAGAACGTAACATTTACGATCTCACAAGGCGAGGTTCATACGCTGCTTGGAGAGAACGGTGCGGGCAAGAGCACGCTGATCAAAATCATCAGCGGTGAGGAACCACCCGACGCCGGTACGATCACTCTGGACGGCGAAACGGTAAAAACCTTCTCGCCGATGGTGGCCAAGACCATGGGTATTGCCATGGTGCATCAGGAGCTGGCAATATTCGAAAACATGACGGTGGCCGAAAACATATTCCCGACCTGCGAGTTTTTAACAAAGTCCGGTGCGATCGACAAGAAAAGACTGATCAAAGAAGCGCAGGAAAAGATCGACCTGTTTGGTATGGATCTTGTGCCGACGCAGCGAATGGATTCTCTGACAGTCGCTCAGCAGCAGATGACAGAGATTCTGCGGGCGATCAGCGCGGGGTCAAAGCTTGTTCTTCTGGACGAGCCGACTTCCGGCCTTAATAAGGAAGAGACCCAGAACCTGATGAAGATCATCGATGCGCTGCGTTCACAGGGTATCACAATCATCTATATCTCCCACCGTATTGCCGAGATCATGCAGATTTCCGACAGGATTACGGTTATGAGAGACGGAGAGTACATCTGCACGTTCGTCAATGACGAGAACCTCAAAGAGATTGACCTGATCAGCCGGATGGTGGGCCGGGAGCTCACGAGCAGCCTGTACAAAAGAAAAGAATACACCGGCCATATCAGCGACGACGTGTTCTTTGAAGTGAAGGATATGAACAAGAAGAACGCGGCCTATGATATCAGCTTCAAGCTTTATAAGGGCGAAGTGCTCGGTTTCTTCGGCCTTGAGGGCGCGGGAACCAACTCGGTTTCACGCATGATGTTCGGCCTTGAAGCGATGGAGAGCGGCGAGGTCTATTTCAAAGGTGAGAAGATCAGCAAGGTGACCACCACCACGATGGTGGAAAAGAAGGTTATGTACATAAACAACAACCGGAAGCAGGCAGGCCTGCTGCTGGATTCCTCGACGCTCAACAATATGTCGATGCCGGTACTGACGGATTATTCAAAAAGCTCTGTGATCGACAACAAAAAGCTGATCGATCATACGACTCGGTTTGTTAAAGCGTTCAACGTGGTGATCCCTTCCGTGTATCAGAAGCCAAGAAACCTGTCGGGTGGCAACCAGCAAAAGGTGCTCCTCTCCATCTGCCTTGGCAAGGAGCCGGAAATGCTGATTACCAACGAGCCCACAAGAGGTATCGACGTTGGCGCCAAGGCCGAGATCCACAAGTTTTTACTCGAGGCGGTGGAGAAGGGCGTGGGTCTGATCGTGTTCAGCTCGGAACTGCCCGAGCTGATGAGCCTGTGCGACAGAATTATCGTGATGAAAAACAAGCGCATCGTCGGTGAAATAAGCAAAGAAGAGATTTCCGAAGAGTCCATCATGACGATTGCGGCTGGCGGAATGTAGAGGGGGATAAAACAATGGAACAAAAAGCAATACAAACCCTTGATAACAGGAAGAGATTTAATTGGGCAAACCTGACGATACTGGCCTTAACGCTGGCACTTGGAATCGGTCTGACCGCCACAAGCGAGACGTTCTTTTCGTTCCAGAACATCCATGCCCTCTTC
Source organism: uncultured Christensenellaceae bacterium (assembly GCA_964576225.1). Taxonomy (GTDB): domain Bacteria; phylum Bacillota; class Clostridia; order Christensenellales; family SZUA-584; genus SZUA-584. The sequence continues at coordinate 9,833 of CAZNVX010000015.1, read as the reverse complement.
TTCGATACCACATTTATGTTCTTTGGCGTGATCGGATTTACATATCTGATGATCATGGGCGAAATCGATCTCTCAGTCGGTTCAATGTACGCGTTCTCAGGCATGTTCCTTGGTATGCTGAACAACTGGGGCATATCCTTTTACGCCGGGCTGCCGATCGCGCTGCTGGCGGCGCTGCTTGTCGGAACAGTCAACGGCGTGCTGGTGGTTCGCTTCAGGGTGCCGTCCATGATGATCACGCTTGGTATGATGACGGCGCTTCGCGGGCTGGCCAATCTTCTTTGCTCCAACCTTTATGGGTTTAATTATCCGCAGGACTATAAAGACCTGTCAAAATATTCGATAAATCTTGGCGGTGGCGTCGACATATTTGTGATTATAATCGTGATGATCGTGCTGGTTGCCGTGCTGGAGTTTATGCTTCACCGCACCACCATTTTCAGAAAGATGTATTATGTGGGCGAAAATCTGGACACCGCGCGGATATACGGCATCAAATCCGGCAAGATCAAGATCATCACGTTTGCCGTATCCGCTTTCACAGCGGCCATTGGCGGCATACTCATCGGGTCGCGCGTCAATTACGCCGAGCCCACGATCGGCATTGGATACGAATTCCAGATGCTCACAGCCGCCGTGCTTGGCGGGGCGAGTTTATTTGGCGGTAAGGGGAGCATCCTTCGCTCGGCGATCGCGCTGATGTTCCTGCAACTGATTTCCAACGGCATGGTCATACACAGCATCGAACCGCTGCTGCAGCAGATCATCGTGGGCATCATTCTGATCATCGCGGTATATCTGGATACACGCATGACCAAAGCGGCGAAATCCTAGGCCTGAGAGAAAGAGGTAAAACATGAAAACGACATTTCAAAAGCTGATAAAGAAGAATGGAAGTATCGCATTATTGATGTGTATCGTCATGATTATATTTCTGGTGATTACACAGTCCAGGATATTCTTTGACGCGCTGAATCTGCAGGCACTGATGAATGCGATATCGCCTGAGGGTATTGTGGCTCTGGGCATGATGGTGCTGCTGATCACCGGTGTGTTTGATCTATCCGTCGGTTCGGTGATGTGTTTTGGCGGTCTCGTGACGGCCATATCCCTGACCGAGGGGCTGCCGGTTGCCGCGGCGATTTTGCTGGGGCTGGCCGTCGGCGCTTTTGTCGGGCTGATCAACGGCGTGCTCGTTGAGATTGGGGGCATTAACGCGCTGATTACCACGATTGGCACTCAATATGTGTTCAGGGGCGCGTCCGAGCTGCTGCTGGTTGGCCGCGGGCGCGGCGGCTTCTCAGGCTTTCCGGCTGATTTTGTTCAGTTGGGACGTGGCGGTTTCCTCGGTATCTACTGGATGTTTTGGATTTTGATCGTACTGGTTGTGGTGATGACGATTTTCATCAGTAAGAGACCCACCGGCAGACGGCTTTACTTCATCGGCGGCAATGAGCCGGCTGCGAAGCTGATGGGTATCAAGAAGAGAAAGATCAGGATCAACGCGTTTATTCTATCCGGAATACTGGCGGCTTTGGCCGGGATACTGATTACAGCCAAGTCAGATGCGGCGAATCGATACACCGGGCAAACCTCGCATATGAACGTGATCATCGCCTGTGTCATCGGCGGCGGCAGTATGAACGGCGGCCAGGGAACAATACTCGGCGCGCTGTTTGGCATCGTCTTCCTCTCATTGCTTCAAAATGCGTTCAATCTGTTTAATGTGGACCCGTCTTTGCAGCTCATACTGATCGGCTGCGTGTTGATGGCGGTTGTATCCATCGACGGCTACCTTACCATGCGCAGGCTCAAAGAATTGGGAAGAATGTAAACTGTGTGCGCAACCCCAACGTGTGACTTAGAAGCCCTGCCGGAGTCAACACCCGGCAGGCTTTTTTCCGGGGATGGGGTGACATATGTCATGACAAAACAGCCCGGGCAGTTGTATTATAAGCCCGAAACGTTTATAATAAAAGCTGAGCTCAGGATATGATAATGGTTGTATACTAAAATTCTGGAGGAATTTCGATGATAAAAACAGGAGAAATTGTCAACAAGGCGCTGGAAGCGGGCGTGGTGATCCCGGCATTCAACGTGCCCTATCTTCCGATGGCCGAGGCCATTATTCAGGCCGTGACGGATGAGGATTCGTTTGCGCTGGTGCAGGTGGCCAGGCTCGAATGGGAGAAATTTGAAGCGAAAAGCTTAAAAGCAGTGCGCGACGAATTTGTCAAATTCGACAATCCCAAAAATGTGCGGCTTCATCTGGATCACGTTCCGGTGATTGACGAAGACCATTTGGAGGTTGATTACATCGCCATCATCAAACAGGCGATCGACCTTGGTTACCAGTCGGTGATGGTGGATGCGTCCCGGCTTGACCTTGACGGCAACATAGAAGCGACAGCCAAGGTGGCGGCGCTGGCGCACGCGGCGGGTATTGCCTGTGAGGCCGAACTGGGCGCCGTGCTGGGTCATGAATCCGGCCCGCTGCCGCCCTACGAGGAGATTTTCGCTTCGGGAGAAGGCTTTACGCGAATCGACGAGGCGAAACGCTTTGCGGCAGAGGCCGGCTGTGACTGGCTGTCCGTGGCGGTGGGCAATATCCATGGGGCCATCTCCGGCGCTCTGAAAGATCAGAAAAAACCCGAGGCGCGGCTGAACATCGACCATATCAGAAAGCTGCGCGACGTGACCGGCATACCGCTTGTGCTGCACGGTGGTTCGGGCATCAAGCAGGCGGATATTCTAGAATCAATTCAAAACGGTATCGCGAAAATCAATGTGGGAACAGAAATCCGCCAGCCTTATGAGACGGCTTTAAAACAGACCGGCGATGTGAAACAGGCACAGAAGGCCTGCTATGAACGCACACGCTGGGTCATCAATGAGTTTTTCCATATAACCGGATCACGTAAGATCGTGGCCGAATAACACAGAGCTTCCAGCCATTTAAGCATTCGCAATGAAGGGACAGTCGCGTCTCTTCATTGCGGACATCTGGTATTTCAGTATTCGATTGAAAAGAGATGGGGACGATGAAGAAAGCATATATAGCCGTCATTGACGCGGGCAGCTCGAAGATAAAGTCGGCTGTTTACGACAGCGAAGGCCGGCATGTGGCATCGTCGGATATAAAGTCTCCGCGGGAAGCTGACAATCCCGGACTTTCTGATGCAGGCCAATACTACAAAACCGTCCTTGACTGCCTGAAAAATACCGTGGATGCCATCGGCCGGCACCGCGAATCGGTGGAAGTGATCGTGATGACAGGACAAATGGCGGGCGCAGTGGGCGTGGATGAAAACTGGCAGCCTGTCACTTTATGGTCGGGCACGATGCACACGGAGCATATCCCTTATTTCAGGCAGATGCCGGAAGCATATCACGAAAATCTTCTTCCCTTGTGCGGCACCAACGCGCCTTTCATGCTTCCCAAAATAAAATGGATGCAGAACTCATTTGATATGTGCAGATCTGCCCGAAAGTTTATGATCATGGGCAATTATGTCGCAGGCAGAATGGCAGATATCGATATTGAGGACGCTTTTATCGACAGGACTCTTCTGGAATGGACGGGATGCGCGGATCTGGCGCAGGATAAATGGTCGCCTTTGCTTTGTGAACTTGCTGAACTCGATATGGATCTGCTGCCGCGAATCGTACCCTCCAGCACGGTCATCGGGCGTCTCGGCAAAGAAGCGGCGCAGCATTGCGGGCTGCCCGGCGGCATTCCCATCGTGGCGGGCGCCGGTGACAAACCGGCGGGCTGTATCGGTGCGGGCGTGGTGCGGCCCGGCCAACTGATCGACGAGAGCTCCACCGTGGGCGCGCTATGCCAATGTATTGACAGGTTTGTACCCGACACAAAGCACCGCATGCTCGAGACGATACCGTCGCCGATACCCGGCGAGTATTACTCGAGCATTTATTTTGCCGGCTCCGGCGCATCGTTGGAATGGTTTTTGACGAACGTGTGCCGTCAGCCCGCGCACGAAGAGCATTATCAGCAAATGAGCTGTCTGGCAGCGTCTGTGCCGCCGGGCAGCGGAGGCCTGCTGGCGATCGGCATGCTGAGCGGACGGGCGCTCCCGCTGGATCCGCACATCCGCGGTTTATGGATGGGACATTCGTGGCAGCACGGCGCGCCGCACTTTTTCCGGTCGCTGCTGGAGAGCTATGGCTATGAATTTGCCTGCGCTTATGACGTGATGCGCGATACCTATCCGCATCTGGCGGCGGAGCAGGTGCTGGCCATCGGCGGCGGCGCGAATTCCGCGCTGTATAACAGCATCAAGGCCGACATCATGGGTCTGCCTTACGCGCTGCCCGATCGGGACGATGTGACGACACTGGGCGCGGCAATCATCGGCGGCTTCGCAGCAGGCATTTTTGATGATATCAGGCAGACAGCAGAGAGGTTTGTGCGCGTGAAAACACGCTTTGAACCGGACATGGGAAACCATGCGGCGTATCAGCCATACGCCCGTCTCTATGCGTCGGCATATGACACATTAAGGCCGATATATGAGGAACTCGCACGCTTGCGTGAACGATAACGATCTGGAGGTGAGGTGACGGTATGGCGCAGTACCTGATGGGTATTGACAACGGCAGCACCGCCATTAAGGCAGGTATCTATAACCTTGAAGGACACGAATTGGCTGTGGCCGGCTCGGTGTGTGATGTGATCGTGCCCGCGCCGGGGCTTTACGAGCGCGACATGGAGGACATATGGCGGGCCAATTCGGCGGCTATCCGCAGCGCGATCGAAAAGGCGGGCATTGACGCGGCGGACATTGCGGCGGTATCGATGACGGGGCATGGCAATGGCCTGCACCTGATCGATGCGGACGGACAGCCGGTGCACAACGCCATCGAGGGCATGGACGGACGGGCGGCCGCCTATGTGGACAAATGGATGCAGGACGGTACGTTTGAACGCGTTCACCCCAAGGCAATGCAGTCGCTGTGGCCGGCGCTGACGGCGTGCCTGCTGGCCTGGATGACGGACAACAAACCGGAAGCGCTGGAAAAGGCGCGCTGGATACTGACCATCACCGACTTTGTGCGCTATCGGCTCACCGGTCAGGCGCATGCCGAGATCACCACGCTGTCGGGCGGCGGCACGCTTAACGTGGCCACCAGCGCATACGACAGGCAGATGCTGGACGCCATGGGCATCGGCGGCGTCTGCGACAAGCTTCCGCCCGTCGCCCAATCCACGGACATCTGCGGGCGCGTGACGGCCCGGGCCGCGCGGGATACCGGCCTGGCGGAGGGCACGCCCGTGGCCGCCGGCATGTACGACATCGATTCGGCGGGCATTGCGGCGGGCATGGTGGACGAAACGATTTGGAATGTGATTGCCGGCACATGGTGCAACAACCAGTATGTCAGCCCAAAGCCGCTCAAGAACAAGGACTTTTTCAGCACGACAGTGTACGCCAAGCCGGGGTACTGGCTGATGCTGGAGGGCAGCCCGACATCGGCAAGCAACTTGGAATGGTTTGTGCGGGAATTTCTGCAGGCTGAAAAACAGCAGGCAAAAGCGGCAGGCACAACCGTTTACGACATATGCAACGATGCGGTGAGCCGAACGGATGCGAATGAAACGGACATTATATTCGTTCCGTTCCTGTACGGCAGCAACGCCGGGCGCAAGGCCAAAGCGGTTTTAGTCGGGCTGGAGGGCTGGCACAAGCGCGAGCATGTGATTCGGGCCATCTATGAGGGCATTTGCTTCTCTCACCGGCATCATATCGAGAAAATACTGGCTGTGCAGACACCGCCCGAGGCCGTACGCATCGCGGGCGGCGCGGCGCGTTCAGATGTGTGGGTGCAGATGTTTGCGGACGTGCTGCGCATGCCGATGGAAATGACGGCGGCTACCGAGCTTGGTACGCTGGGAGCGGCTATGTGCGCTGGTGTGGGCGCCGGGCATTTCAGCAGCTTCGACGAAGCGGTGAAGCGCATGGTGCATGTCACCGGCCGGGCGGAGCCAGACAAGGCCGCTGCGGATGTATATGCCCGAAAATACAATAAGTATAAAAAGGCGATTGACAGCCTGGGGAGTTTCTGGGAGTAAGTCGTTTTAAAGTATGGGAGGATCATAGTGGAAAAGCATGAGGATTTAAAAGTGGTGTACTACGCACCCAAAGACATACGGGTTGAGTCTTTCGGCGAGGCGCCGAAACCTGGTGACGGAGAGGTGCTGATTAAGGTGGAGGCCTGTGCGATCTGCGGCTCGGATATCAAAACATATCTGAACGGCAATCCGCGCATGCGTCCGCCGGCAATCATCGGCCATGAATTCTGCGGCACGATAATTGAGACAGGCCGGGGCGTGAGCCAATACCATGCCGGTCAGCGCGTGACGATGGCGACGACAATGGGCTGCGGCGAATGCGTTTATTGCAGACAGGGCAAGACCAACATCTGCAAGAACCTTCAGGCGATGGGGTTTCACTGCAACGGCGCGATGGCGGCGTATACCGTGGTGCCGGCGCTCGCGGTTGCCATGGGCAACATTGTGGACGTGGGAGATCTTGATGCGGAAATCGCAGCGCTCTCAGAACCCATGTCCTGTGCGATTAACGGGCTCGGGCGGCTGCCTATACAACAGATCAAGTCGGCGCTGATTATCGGTATCGGCGCGCTCGGTATGATGCATGCGCTGGCGCTGCAGGAATACGGTGTGGAAAACATCATCTGTGTGAGCAGCGCGGGTGCCAAGAAGGACATCATGACAAAACTGGGCTTTGCCGTGATTGGCCGTGATGAGATAGAGGAACGGTATCTTGAGCTCTCAGGCGGAGACGGCTTTGACTTGATCGTCATTACCGCGCCGAGTAACCCGGTGCAGTCTGAAGCAATCAAGTATGCCAAAAAGGGCGGGTATGTGTCATACTTCGCCAGCCTGCCCCCGGGCAGCGAAATGCTGAGCCTGAACAGCCGCACGCTCCATTATGGCGAGCTGATACTGTACGGCACGTCGGACTCCACTGCCGAGCATGTCAGGCAGGCGCAGGTCATATTAAGCGCACGCAAGGAGGCTTTCAACAAGATTATCACCACGCTGCCGATGAAGGATTTTCAAAGGGGCATCGACGGCATACTTGACAAATCGCTTGCCAAGGTGGTGCTGATCCCATAAGCCCGGCGCGACAGGCGGGCAGCTTGCTTAAACCACACAGCGCGGCAGAATGTGCGCACACAATCCCCGTTCGCTACGTAATATAGATTAGCCTGATAAGGCATTCTATATTAAAATTTGAGGAGGAGCGAATATGGGAACTGGATGCGGTGGCTTCGGCGGCTTTGGCGGTAATTGCTGTTGGCTGATCATTCTGTTGCTCTGCTGCTGCGGCGGCTGGGGCTGGGGCGGAGCCGGATGTGCTGATAACGTAGGCGTCGGCGGCTTTGGCGGCAACAACTGCTGCTGCCTGATCATCATCTTGTTGCTTTGCTGCTGCTGCGGCGGCGGCGGCTTTGGCGTTGGCGCTCCCTGCTGCTAAAAACGGCACGGTGCTTCGCGGAAAGCCAAGACCCCGGCGGAAACACACATAAGATGCTATAAACTTTACATGAGCAGGAAGATGCTCCAAGGGCTCTTCCTTTTTTCTGACAAGGCAACGCGTCCTGAGAATTCTTCGGGCGCGTTGCCTTGTTTTTCGGTCATTCCATCACATACATCACTTTATTGAAAAAGGTCTCCCGCTTCGCCATCATCTTGATGGGCGCGGCGCCGGCCTCAAGCTGCACCCGGTGCGACACAAGTGGAACGACGTCGATGGTTTTTGAAGCGATCAGCGCGGCAACTGTTTTCCACTCGTTTTTCGGTAAATTGCTGTAAACGGAATTCCATGTGCCTGTCAGCGTCAGCTGATGCCGCAGGAGTGCCTCATAAGCGGCCATAGACAGCGTCATTGCTTTATGCGGCGTGCCCACGGCGACCACGCGGCCGAACTTGCGCGTTGATAACAGGCAGCTCTCGAGGCTCGGAGATGCGCCTGCTGCCTCGAGCGAGATATCCACCCCGACGCCGTTTGTCTGCTCCATTATCCACACGGGCAGATCAACATCCCGGCTGTTGACGGCGTGCTCGAAGCCGAGCTGTTTTGCAAAATCCACCTTGCTCTGATCCACGTCGATCATCAGAACCTTGCACGAACGGGTGTTTTTGGCGAGCAGACCCATCAGCACGCCGATGGGACCGCAGCCGAAAACCGCGACGGTGTCCAGTATATCCGGATTCGCAAGGCGAATGGCGTGTATCGCAATGCCGGTGGGCTCGCACATCGCCAGCTCTTCGTAGGTGACGCCGTCGCCTGGTGCGAGCACCAGATTCCACACGGGAACCACCACGAATTCGGCAAACGCGCCGTTCCGGCGCGAACCGAGATAGTCATAGTCCTCACACTGGGCGTATTGCCCGATCTGACAGCTGTCACACTTCTGACAGGGGATCAGCGGAAACACCGCCGCCTTTTTCCCGACCAGCGACGGATCTGCGCCGGGGCCTGCCTCCACGATCTGCCCGGCAAACTCGTGCCCGGGGATCAACGGAAAGCTGTATGTTCCTTTCTCCAGCACACGGGGAATATCGCTGCCGCAAATGCCCGCGGCTTTTACCTTCATCAATACTTCGTTCTTGCCGGGAACCGGCTTTGGTACCTCTTCATATCTCAAATCGCCGACGGCGTGTAACACGAGCGCTTTCATTTTGACCTCCTTTATTCCTCCATTTGTATAACGGCTTTCATGCCCCGGCCGCTGGCGGCGTAATCAAATGCCTCTCGAATCTGCTCAAGACTGAAAATACCGGTAGCCAGATCGGCCAGCCGTATCTTGCCGGACGACGCAATGCGCATCGCCTGATAAAAGTCAAGTATGCTGGAGCCTGTGGTGGCCACCACCTGCAGCTCCTTGTAATGAATCAAATTTGTGTTGAGCGGCACAATTTCTTTATCCTTGGGCATGCCGCCAAAAAAGTTGATGCGCCCGCACCGTGCAGCGAGCTCTAAGGAGAGCACCTGTATGTCAGGCACAGAACACGCGGTGATGATCACGTCCGCGCCAATGCCGTCCGTTTCATGAAGCACAGCCTGCTTGAAGTCCGCCGTGGCGGAGTTGATGACGACATCCGCCCCGAACTTTTGTATCTCTGCCAGGCGCGCATCGGAAATGTCTGCCACCATGATCTTGCCTGCGCCCGCAATACGGCTGATCATCACATGGCACGCGCCGATCGGTCCGGCGCCCACGATCAGAACAGTGTCGCCCGGGGCGGTGCGCAGTGATTCATACGCGTTGTATGTGCAGGACAGCGGCTCAGTGAGCGCCGCTTCGATGTAAGACAACGAGTCGGGAATCTTGATGGCGTTTCCGCGCTCAATCGCGCGCCCCGGCACCCGCATGTACTCCTGAAAACCACCGTCATAGCTGATGCCAAACGCTTCGTAGTCCGGACAGAGCTGGTTTAAGCCCTTAAGGCACCACGGACAGTGTCCGCATCCCACATTCGGCGGCGTGGCGATGCGTTCACCCACACGGTATCCGGATACATTTTTGCCCACCTCAACGACCTCGCCGGATATTTCGTGGCTCAGCACGCGTTTCGTGCCCTGGGGTATTTTGAAATGGCTGGATTTATAGATGCGCAGGTCGGTACCGCACACGGCGGCCGCCCGCACTTTGATCAGCAAATCGTTATCACCGATCTTGGGGACGGGGACATCCTCAAGACGCAGATCGCCAATGCCATAGTAATATGCTGCTCTCATGCCAAGAGTTCCTTTCATGCATTATGTTTTAAGCATTCACCCGGG
>CAZNVX010000014.1:0-16747 GCA_964576225.1 uncultured Christensenellaceae bacterium | reverse complement strand
GATGAACGTCCCCTTGTCGGTCATCAGCGGGAAGTCTCCCATAAACACTTCCTGCTCCTTCATCTCCCCCGTCTCTTTATTCACGAGGCGCACCACCACCTTCAATGGTGCGGCGAAGTTGACGTCGCGCTCCTTGCACTCTTCCACAGAGTATTTGGGTTTGTCATCAAGATAGTAGTCCACGAATTCGAGTATCAGGTTCTCCGAATAGTCGGTGATCGGCGAGATGTCGTTTAACACCTCACGCAGCCCGATCTCGAGAAATGAATTGTACGAGTTCTTCTGAATCTCGATCAGATCCGGCATGCTCAGCACTTCCTGGATCTTAGAGAAGCTCATCCTGTTTCGTTTACCAATTTTGACTTCGTGCACCATAAGCTTTTAAACCACTCTCCCGTTATGCTAAAAAATTTTGTATGATCGTTTCAAAGAAAAAAGGCACTCGCTGATTGTTCCCAAAACAGGGCCTAAATATTCCGTGATTCTCCACGGCGCATATGAAAAGTCCGATTGTTTTTCCGGCAAATTAGAGACTCCCCCTATTATGAACACGCTAATGCAATATAACATACTACTATAATCACTATTGCTTGTCAACAATAAACGGCGTATTGGGGTGACATTTATCACAGCTTTTTTCACAGCACGCCCCAAAACAAAAAAGCGGCCGTTTGGCCGCCGCGCTTTTGCGTTATCGCAGGCTGTAATTGCCCAGCGTATCAAGCGTCTCCTTCTCGCCCACTATCACGTCATACAGGCTGATTCCGAGCGTGTTGCACAGCGCCGCCAGATAAAACAGCGCGCCGCCGATCTCCTTTTCTATCGTCTGACGGCATTCCGGGCACAGCTCTCCCTTGAGCTGCGTGGACACCAGGCCCGAGAGCTCACTCATGCTCGCTTCGTCGGGAAACATCTGCTTGCGTCCGTCTATCTGTATGCACCCGCAGTGCGTGACGGATTTGATGACGGCACGGCCGACGCGTCCTTCGCTGGTCTGCAGTTTTGTTAATACATCAAGTATGCTCCTGTTGCGTATAAGCAGCTCGCTGACGACGTTCTGAAAATCTTCCATAAGTATATCATTGATCGAGTTTCCCATAACCGTCCCTCTTTCTTGTTTTGTCCCGCGTCTTTATTATATAGCGCGAACGGTTTTTGTCAAAGCATGTTTTTTGTCGCTTTGTGTGACATAATGGATGCCTCAGCCAAGCAGCGGCACAGCGGCGCGCAGCGCCAGCAGATAAACAAGCTGTGACGCCTCAACGGAAAAACCGATCATGTCGCCGGTCACGCCGCCAATCCGCCGTGAAAAACGATTGACGATCAGCGCCACCGCCCCCAGCGCGGCGGCAAACGCTCCCATCAGCGCCGCAAAGCGCAGGTTCTGAAAACCCGGGGCAAAAAACGCGCACAGCACGGCCGCGGCCGCCGTGTATGCCGCCGCCGATACAGCCACATGCGTCCACCTCACACCGTCCACAAACCACTGCCCCAGCCCGCCCGGACGTGCGCAGGCAAAGCATCGCGCGACCAGCACCGCCGCCGTCCGCCCCGCCAGCGGAAACAGCCACGCCGCGCCCGCATCGGCCCCGGCCAGCATAATCGTCATACCGACGATGCACACGCAAACCCCCGCCACGCCAAACGTCCCGATATGGCTGTCCTTCATAATGGCCAGCGTCCGTTCCCGGTCCCGGTTGGCGCCAAATGCGTCCATGGTGTCGGCCAGCCCGTCCAGATGCAGGCCCCCTGTCAGCAGCAGATAGACCAGCAGCGTCAGAAACGCCGTCACATACGGATCAATCCACACCCTGAGCATGGAAACGGCGCCCGCCGCCGCGCCCAGCATCAGCGCGATCACCGGCAGCCATTTGATGCCCTTTTTATACATGCCCTCGTCGATACTGCCTGCCGCCCGCACAGGTATCCGCGTAAAGAACGACAGCATCATCACAAAGCTTTTCATCCGGCTCCTTTTTTCGGCGCAGTTATTTTGACCATGACAGCTCTGTCGCCGTCCCGCCGCCAGCGGCAATATCCCTATCCATCGGGAGCATGCGGCTCTGTTTTACGAAAAACGCATGCCGCTGCTTACTTGATATTCCTTCTCCATTCGTGGTCAAGCATCGCATAGCAAAGCTCGTTATGCCACTGCCCCAATTTAAACCGCTTTTTACGCAGCTCTCCTTCTTTAACCATCCCAATCTTCTGCATGACTTTTTCAGAGGCGGTGTTCATCTGATTGCAAAGCGCATATATGCGGTGAAGCCCGATATCCTCAAAGCCCACAGCCAGCAGTCTTTGCGCAATGCGCGTCGCGTAGCCTTTTCCCCAATACTCAGGCATCAGCAAATAACCAATTTCGCCGCAGCCGCCGCATGCGTTTTTGCACGAGACCTCAAGGATACCCAGGCCGACGAAACGATGATGCTCAAAAACGGCATAGACATGGCTCTCTTGCAGCCCGGTTTGGTTATGCCCGAGCAGCTCATCAAGAACAGCCTGAAATTCCGATTCTGTTTGGCAGGTTTCAAAAACGGTGTACCGCATGACATCATCGTTTGAAAACATGCCGTAAAGCAAATCAAAATCAGACTCTCTCAATTCCCTGAAAATCAACACGTGATCAGTCATGTTTTTAAGCCCCGTGTGTTGCTATTGTTTTTAGCATTTTGCTATTCTAACCGGCGCAGGAGCAGCGTCCACGCGGTTTCAGACAAAACAACCCCATCACTTCAAACGCAGCGGCAGGCCGGAGACCATGCACCACACCTCGCCCGCCCGGCGCGCCACATGCGCGTTCTGCCGCCCCGCGATGTCGCGGAACAGATTGCCCAAACGAAACGCCGGCACCACGCCCATCCCCACCTCGTTGGTCACCACGATCAGTTTTTTGCCGCTGCCGTCCATCAAATCCAGCAGCGCGTCCACCTGCGCCATCACCGCCGCTTCAAGGCCATCCACAGCCTCCAGCCCGCAGGCGTCGAAATCAAGGCCGCTGTCCATCATATGATTGGTGATCAGCGTGGTCAGGCAATCGAGTATAAACACGCCGCAGGCCGCAAAGCGCGCGTCCCGCTCCAGCTTATCAAAATCGCGGTACCGCTCAAACGTCGCCCATTCGCGCGGCCGGTCCGCCTGATGCCGCTCAATGCGCGCGCGCATGTCGGCGTCCGTCGCCGCAGCCGTGGCGATGTAGCCCACAGCCAGCCCGCTTTCCCGCGCCAGATTTTCGGCATACGCGCTCTTGCCGCTGCGCGCGCCGCCTGTCACCATCACCAGCCTGCTCAAAACTCAATGCCCTTTCTGGCCGGAACGCCTTGATCCATATAATGCTTCACCGCACGCATCTCCGTCACCAGGTGCGCGCGCTCCACAATCTCCCCGGGCGCGTTGCGCCCCGTCAGTATCACCTCAGTGCCGCCGCGGCGCTCCATGATGCCCAGCGCCTCATCGATGGTCAGCACCCCGCAGTGCAGCGCCCCCAGCGCTTCGTCCAGCACCAGCACGTCCGCAAGGCCCAGCCAGCCTTCAATCACGGGCAGCAGAGCCTCCACGTCCCGCCGCAGCTGCGCTTTTTCCGCTTCGGTCATCGCGCAAAAAAACTTACCGCCCGCCGATACGCGTCGAACCTCCACGCCGAGCTTTTCCAGCGCCGGCACTTCCCCGCTGTCACGCCCTTTTAAAAAATGGACGACCTTCACGCAAAGCCCGCCGCCGGCCGCGCGCAGCGCCAGCCCCATCGCCGCCGTGGTCTTGCCCTTTCCGTCTCCGGTATACACCTGCACGCATGAATGCTTCATGTCAGCGCCGCCTTTCTTTTCTAAACATTAACACAGTCGCTTAACATAAATCAACACATGCATTTTTGCCTCCGCCTGTGCTATAATAAACCGACCACGAAAGGAAGATCTTATGTCACTCTCACTCACGCCCCTGTTTTCCGGCTCGTCCGGCAACGCAATACTCGTCGGCTCCGACAGAACCCGCATTCTCATCGACGCGGGCGTGTCGGGCCGGCGTCTCGAGCAAGCGCTGCACAGCATCGGCGAATCCATGGCCGACATCAAAGGCATACTGATCACGCACGAGCATACCGACCATATCCAGGGCGCCGGGGTGCTGTCGCGCAAGCATGATATCCCCGTGTTTGCCAACGCGGCGACATGGCAGGCCTGCGGCGACAAGCTGGGCAGCGTGCGCAGAGCCCTCGCGCGCGTCATCGGCAAAGATCCGTTCTATATAGACGACCTGATGGTCGAGCCTTTTGAAACCTCGCACGACGCGGCGGACCCGGTGGGCTACTGCGTGGCCTGCGGCCACAGCAAGCTCGCCGTGGCGACCGACCTGGGTTTTTTCCCGCAGGCCGTCGAATACCGGCTGCACACGTGTGACCTGGTGCTGCTCGAGGCCAACCACGACATGGAGATGCTCAGCGCCGGGCGTTATCCGTATGAGCTCAAGCAGCGCATCAAATCCCGGCGCGGCCACCTATCAAACGACGACGCGGCAGACGCCGCCGTCAAACTCGCCTGCGCGGGCGTCTCGTCGATACTGCTCGGGCACCTCTCCCGCGAGAATAACTCGGAGCATCTGGCCTTCCGCACGGTGACGGACGCGCTGTTGGCACAGGGCATCACCCCCGGCCACGACGTGAACTTAGGCCTGGCCTTTCGGGACAGGGTCACCGGCCGGTTTCAGATCAAATAACAAGGAGTCGACCAGTGGCCACCGTCCATCTGCTCTGCATCGGCAAACTCAAAGAAAAATATCTGGCGGAAGCGCAGGCCGAGTACACGAAGCGCCTGTCCGCCTTCTGCCGCGTGCAGATCACCGAGAAAAAGGAAGCGGCTCTGCCCGCAAGCCCGTCCGCCGCCCAGGTGGAAAAAGCCCGCGGGCAGGAGAGCGCGGCGCTGCTCAGTGCGGCGCGCGGCGTCCTGATCGCTTTGTCCCCCGAGGGCGAGCGCATGACCTCCGAAGAGTTTTCCCGGCTGATCAAACAACACGAAAGCGAAATCTCTTTCGCTGTCGGCGGCTCACACGGCCTCTCCCCCGCGCTCAAGTCAAAAGCGGCGCGGGTGATCTCCTTTTCAGACCTGACTCTGCCGCACCAGCTGTTCCGCATCGTGCTGCTCGAACAAATCTACCGGGCTTTCATGATCGGTGCCGGACGCACGTATCACAAATAGCCCTTTATTCAAATTTCGACAAACCTGCTTAAAATCGGGCGATTATTCCACTATTTATGTCGTTTAATGGGAGTTATTGTTGGGCGCAAAGGACAATCGTTCATCATGCCGAATTGTGCTATTAAATCGATAACGAAAAGAAATATAGACACGGTTTTTAAGTTTTTATTTGTTTTGGACGCCCTGCGTCCGTGTAAAGGAGTGTTTTAATATTGTTGAAGATTCAAAAGACAGGCACAGATAATCTGCGCAAATTCAGCATGGACAAAAGTCAGAGCAACACGCTCGAGGTGATCCCGGTGGACTACATCCGCCCCAACCCCTTTCAGCCGCGCCGCGTGTTCACGGAGGAAAGTCTCTCCGAGCTGGCTCATTCCATCAAGCAGTACGGGCTGCTGCAGCCCATCACGGTCAGGAAGCTGAGCCACAACTATTATGAGATCATCGCGGGGGAGCGCCGATGGCGCGCCGTGTGTAAAGCCGGGTTCACGCACATCAAAGCTTTTGTGCAGCCGGCGATAGACGAAGACAGTGCGGTGATCGCGCTGATCGAAAACCTCCAGCGTGAAAACCTTCACTTTTTTGAGGAGGCGGAAGGCTATCTGTGCCTGATGAAGGAGCACGGCCTCACGCAGGAGGAGCTTGCCAGGCGGCTCGGCAAAAACCAGAGCACCGTGGCCAACAAAATGCGCATCCTGAAGCTGCCGGCCAGCGTCAAGGAGCTCATCACCACCTACAAGCTCTCCGAACGTCATGCGCGGGCGCTGCTGCGGCTGCACAATGAAGACGCGCAGGTGCGTCTGATCAAGGATATCGCGCAAAAAAACCTGTCCGTGAAGATGACGGAGGAACTTGTGGAAAAAACGCTGTGCAAGATCTACGGCGAGGAGCCGGCCGGCACCGGCGGCCAGCATATCGTGTGCATCATGCGGGATTACCGCATCTACCTGAACACGATAAAAAAAGCGCTGTCGCGTATTAAAAAATCCGGTGTCAAGGTTTCCTACCAGGCGCAGGAAAGCAAAGACAAGGTGTCGATCAATATTGAGCTTGCCAAATAGTTTTTATAGATTGTAACCCCAAACTTGTCCCCAATACCCCTACTATTGGCGGAACCTGGCAATAAAAGCCTCCGTTCCGCCCTATTTTTTTGCCCTGCGGGCCTTTGGTCATGCTTCGCTGTCGCCGGCCGGAAAAAGGACCCAATAACAAAAGGCCCCCTTTCAAGGAGCCCTTATAATCGCCGCTTATGTATTGGTGAAAAAATCAAATTCTTCTATTTCGGTGACCTGTTCTCTGCGTATATCCGCCCCGAGCCGCTTGAGCTTGTCTTCAATGTGATCGTATCCGCGGTCAATATACTGCACACCGGTGATCTCAGTCTCGCCGTCCGCCATCAAACCGGCCACGATCAGCGCCGCCCCCGCGCGCAGATCTGTCGCTCTTACCGGCGCGCCCGTCAGCCGTTCCACGCCCTCCACCACGCACACGCGCCCGTCGATGGATACCTTAGCGCCCATGCGCCGGATCTCGTTGATGTGCTTGAACCGCGATTCGAATATGTTCTCCACAATGATGCTCGCCCCGTCCGCCGTGCTCAGCAACACCGTGGCGGGCTGCTGCAGATCGGTGGGAAAGCCCGGATATGGCAGCGTTTTGATGTTGACATGCTTGGGACGCCTGTTGCAGGTCACCCGGATCGAATCGTCGCCCTCTTCCACCGTCACGCCCATCTCGATCAGCTTGGCGCTCAGCGCTTCCATATGGGTGGGGATCACGTTCTTGATTGTCAGGTCACCCCGTGTGGCCGCCGCGGCGATCATCAGCGTGCCCGTCTCAATCTGGTCGGGGATGATGGCGTAGCTGCAGCCGCGCAGCTTGCCCACGCCGGTGATGCGGACGATGTCGGTGCCCGCGCCCTTCACCTTCGCGCCCATGCAGTTCAAAAAGTTCGCCACATCCACCACGTGCGGCTCTTTGGCCGCGTTGACAATGGTCGTTTTCCCCTCAGCCAGCACGGCAGCCAGCATGATATTGATCGTCGCCCCCACGGACACCACGTCCAGATAAATATCGGTGCCCTTCAGGCCGTTGGGCGCCTCGGCCTTGAGCATGCCGTATTCCGTCTTCACCGTTGCGCCCAGCGCCTCCATGCCTTTTACATGCTGGTCGATGGGCCGAAGGCCTATGGCGCAGCCGCCGGGCAGGCACACTTCGGCCCTGCCGAACCGGCCGAGCAGCGCGCCCATAAAATAATACGACGCGCGCATCAGCTTCACCGCATCACAATCAAGAATATGTGTTTTGAGCCCGCTCGCGTCAATTTTCATGGCGGGGGAATGCAGCTTGGTTTTGGCGCCCATGCTCCGCAGCAGATAGTCAAGCAGCCGGACGTCATCAATATTGGGAAGATTGTCGAGTTCACACTCACCTTCGCAGAGTATCGTCGCAGGCAAAATGGCCACGGCGGCATTTTTGGCTCCGCTCACACCCACTGTGCCGACAAGCGGTTTGCCGCCTTTGATGATGAGTTTTTGCTTCATATTTAAAAAGTGCGAAAAAAACGCACACCCTCCGCGTCCGCATTTGATAAATTAGAGTATAACAGTTTATCATCTGTCAGGCAACCCATAAAAAATGGTCAATATTTCTCGTCTTTTTCTCCTTCTTGGTTTGACCATACTGCCGTGCTGTCGTATACTATCATCATAAGTGTTGCGCCTTGCAGCGCTTGTTATGTTGTCAAAGAAGTTTTCTTCAAGGGAGTCAGACCATGCAGCTGCAGCTCAATAACCATACGCAAAGCACGCTTGTTCCCAACCGTTTTATTGAGAGCTGCATCGGCGCGCCCGAGCATTATACAGCGGTATACCTGCTGGGTATTATGTACGCGTCGTCCGGCGGCGCCGACTCTGAGCTTTTATGCGCCCGCCTCGGCATGAGCATGACCGAGGTCACACAGGCCATGGAATACTGGCAGAAAAAAGGTCTGGCGCGCATCATCAATGATACGGGCGTGATGGGGTTTGATTTTGGCGATTTTATGCCCGAACGCCGCGGCGACGCCCTCTATACCGAGCGCGAATACAACCGGAAGCTGCAGGAGCTGTTCGGCGCCCGTCAGCTGTCCCCGCAGGATTATTTAAAAATATACGACTATACCGACACATTCGGGCTGCCCAGAGACGTGGTGCTGGCCCTGGTCGAATACTGCGTGCTGCTCAAAGGCCGCCGAGTTTCCGTGTCCTATATGGACAAGGTGTCGCAAAGCTGGGCGGAAGAGGGCGTCGACACGCCGGAAAAAGCGGCGGAAAAGCTTAACGCCCATAAGGCCGCTGCGTCAGGTGTGCTGCGCGTTCTCAGTCAGCTCGGCATGACGAACCGCGGCCCCACGCAGGACGAATACGCGCTGTTTCTCAAGTGGACACAGGAGTGGGGGTTCACGCTCGACGCGGTGCTCACCGCCTGCGCGCACACCACCTCGGCCCGCGAGCCCAGCATGAAATATCTGGATCGTATACTCGAACGCCTTAAAGATCAGAACCGTCTGACCTCGCGCACCATCAGCGAAGCGGCGGCGCAGAGCGAAAGCGTATCCAAAACGCTCAAGGAGCTGATGCACATTGCGGGCGAGCCCACCCAGAAGCCCTCGTTCGAGCACGAAAGCCTGTACCAGAAGTGGACAGGCGTCTACGGCTTTAGCAGCGACATGCTGCTGCTTGCCGCCCGGCAGAAAGGCGTGCCGGGCCGAAAGCCTTTCGTGCATCTCGACGCGGTGCTCACAGACTGGTACAACAACCGCATCGACACAATTGCCGCCGCCAAAAAGCACATGGCGGCTCAGGCCGAGCTGGATAAGCGCCTGTCCGCCGTGTTTGACGCGGCCGGCATCACCCGGGGCATCACCGACGCCAGCCGCAAGCTCTATACCCGCTGGCATGACGCCTGGGGTCTCTCTGACGACGCCATACTGCTGGCCGCCGAGATCAGCTCACTGTCCGACAACCCATACCGGTACCTCGGAACAATACTGTCCAACTGGCATGCCGCCGGCGTCAAAACGCTCACCGACGCCCAGAGAGAAACCAAGAAGCGCGGCAATGGGGCTTCCCATACCGGCACGCCTGCGCGCGCATCTTATGAAAGGCCTGTCGGAAACTATGACCACCTGGCTGTAAACCTATTTGAAGACGAAGGAGCCTGATCAGACACTTGAGCATATCCGATGTGATGGCGGCTTACGACGCAATCCGCCAGAGAAACCAGCAGGAGCAGGCGCGGCGGCGGCAGGAGGTATACGCCCGGGTGCCGCAGCTTAGTGAACTGCACCGCCAGCTTGACCAATGCCTGCTGGCGCGCCTGAAAAAAGCGCTGGACGGCGAACGAACGGACACCGCGCAGATAAAAACGCTGTCGGAACAAGCGAATGCCCTGCTCACCGGAGCGGGCTTTGACAGGCACTACCTTGACCCCATCTATTCCTGCCCCGACTGCCGGGACACCGGCACGCGTGACGACGCCCGGCGTTGCGGCTGCTTTAAAAAGCGCGTGCTGGAGGACAAGCTGGCCGCTGCACGTCTGACAGATAATGGGGTCAGCTTTGAGCTTTTCAATCCCGAAATTTTCTGCGACGAACCGATCGAAAATGGCAAGTCACAGCGTGAAATGATGTGCCGGATCAAGAAAATCTGCGAGAAATATGCCGACAGCTTTCCGTCATGTTCTTTGATTCTGATCTTTACCGGCGGCATCGGCCTCGGCAAAACATATTTGACCAAGTGCATCATGCGGCGCGTCATCGAGCATGGTCACATAGCTGCTTACTACACTGCTTACCGGCTTTTTTCATATTTCCACAGCGACAGAATCGGGAACGATGTGGATATTTCACCGCTGTTCGATGTGCCGCTGCTGATCATCGACGACTTAGGGACCGAACCGATGACGCGCAATGTCACAATAGAGTATTTCTTTGACCTTATAAACGAACGTATTGCGACCGGCCGGCATACGCTGATCTCAACCAACCTGCCGCTAAATGAGATCAATGAGCGCTACGGAGAACGCATCCATTCCCGTCTGATGGACGTGCGCCATTCGCAAAAGATTATATTTAAAGGCCGGGACGTCCGCTATTAATGCGTCCGGCGGGGCATAATGATATAGAAAGAGAACCACAGCCGTTCGGAGGATCTATGAAACGCAGCGAAATCGACGACACATACAAATGGAATCTAAGCGATATCTACGCCACGGACGCCGACTGGGAGCAGGATTATGCGCGCCTGCAGTCGCTGCTGCCCGGCTTGACGGCGCTGAAGGAGGGCTTTGCAAACAGCGCCGGGGCGCTGGCCGATGCCCTGACGCAGATCGATGAAGCGTCGCTGCTGTGCGAGCGTCTTTACGTGTACGCCAAGATGCGCCGCGACGAGGACAACGCCAACAGCCTCTATCAGGCCATGACCGACCGGGCGATGTCCCTTTACGTGGCGGTTTCGGGCGAAACATCGTTTGTCGCACCGGCGCTGCTCAAGCTCCCCGCCCACACGCTCGAGCAATACATTTCCGAGGAAAACCGGCTCTCCCCCTATGCGTTCATGATCCGCGACATTATCCGCCAGAAGCAGCACGTGCTGGGCGAAAGCGAGGAAAAACTCCTGTCGCTCAGCGCAGACTTTGCGTCGGGCGCGCGTGACATATTCACCATGCTCAACAACGCCGATTTAAAATTCGGCACGGTGGAAACGCCGGAAGGGCCCGTCACGCTCACGCACGCCAAGTACGCCGAGCTGATGAAGCACCCCGACCGCGCGGTGCGCCGGAATACATTCGAGACGTATTACAGCACCTTTGCCGGCAGCATCAACACCATCGCCGCCACGTATTCCACCAGCGTCAAGAAGGACATTTATTACGCGCGCGTGCGCGGCTACGAGAGCGCGCTGGCCAAAGCGCTTTTTTCAGACGACGTGCCCGTCTCGCTGTATGACAGCCTGATCGCCTCCATTCACGAGAGCCTTTATACCATGCACGATTATCTGGACACGCGGCGCAGAATTCTGGGCCTTGACGAGCTGACGATGTACGACATCCATGTGCCGCTCGTCGCGGATATCGACAGGAAGTACAGCTACGAGCAGGCGATGGATCTGGTCACGCAGGCGCTTTGCCCCCTGGGTGAAGACTATATCGCGCTGGTCAGGCGCGCGCGCAGCGAGGGCTGGATCGATGTGTACGAGAGCGAGGGCAAAACCAGCGGGGCATACTCCTGGGGCGCCTACGGCACCCACCCGTATGTGCTGCTCAACCACCGCGACGACCTGGACAGCGCTTTTACACTCGCGCATGAGCTTGGCCATGCCATGCACTCCCACTATTCGGACGAAGCGCAGCCTTTTTCACTCGCGTCCTACACAATTTTTGTGGCGGAGGTGGCCTCCACCGTCAACGAGCTGCTGCTCACGAGGCATCTGCTCGACCACGCGGATTCGGAGCTGAAAAAGTACGTGCTCAACCATTACCTGGATCAGTTCCGCACCACCGTGCTCCGTCAGACGATGTTCGCCGAGTTTGAGCGCATCTCTCACGGCATGGGCGAAGCGGGCGAGCCGCTCACGCATGAAGCGCTCTCGCAGAAATACGCCGCGCTCAACCGGCTATACTACGGCGAAGGCGTCAAAACATGCGACACCATTGCAATCGAATGGGCGCGCATCCCGCATTTCTATAACGCCTTCTATGTCTACAAATACGCCACCGGCTTTTCGGCCGCGGTGATGATCGCCACCGGCATCTACGAGGGGCGTCCGGGCGTGCGCGACGCCTACTTTGAGTTTTTAAAAAGCGGCGGCAGCGACTATCCCTTAAACCAGCTCAGAAAGGCGGGGGTCGATTTTACGAACGGCGCGCCCGTCAAAGCCGCCATGCAGGCCTTCGCCGCTGCCCTGGCCGGGTTCAAAACCGTGATGGGCGTATAACCAAGCCCGAACAAAGCATATTCAGGCAGACAGCCCTTTCGGTTGTGCCGTTTTTTGCCGTGCTGCCGCGATGACTATTCACGGCTGCGCCAGCCCCCATTTTTGACTGGCCGTTATGTCCTGCCTGGTATCGGCCGATATAACTGACAGAGTATTTCTTACGACTCGCATGCTGAAGGGAGAATGAATATGAGGAAGACTGTTGGTTTGATCATGGGGCTGGTGGCTTTGGGGCTGTTGATCCCCGGCGTTTTGCTGGTGTTTTCGATCACAGGCGGCTGGAGTATGGCGGTTGTGCTGCTGGCCGTGTCTGTGTTGGCCGCGGTCGTGCTGGCGGTCATCGGGGCGGTGTTTGCCGCCGTGCAAAACAAAAAAGCCGGGGTCATGTTTTTGTGCGCAGCCGTCGCCGCCGTCCTGAATCTGGCGCTGACGCTTTACCTGTCTTTGACGCTTGAGCCCGCGCTCATCACCTCGGCCCTCGCTGCCATCATCCTGTTCGCCGCCGCCAGGGTCGTCTCGCCGCGCACCTGACTGCACGCGTCTGAGCAGGTGGCCGCGCCGCTTATTTCACAGCCTGCAGGTTTTCTTTTTCAAACCTTTGTTGTATAATCGTTGAGGGACGCGCTGGCGTCGCCGGAAAGAGGGATGAGCGTATGAAGACTTGTTTTTCCACACTGGGCTGTCCGGAATGGTCTTTTTCGGAAATCGTATCCGTCGCGTCGGATCTTGGCTATAGCGGCATCGAATTCCGCGGCGTGCAGAATGAGCTGTATGCGCCCCGCATCGACGCCTTCTCGCCCGCGCATGTGGCGGCCACGCGCAGCCATTTAAAACGGCTGTCCTTGGAGATACCGTGTCTGGCCTCGTCATGCAACTTAAACGATGAGGGCGATCTGGACAAGGCCAAGGCGTATGTGGATACCGCAAGCGCGCTCGGCGCGCCATACATCCGGCTGCTGGGGGATCTCGCTCCCGCCCCGTCGGACGACGTGAGCCTCAAGGTGGTGGTGGCCAACCTTTTGGAGATAGCGGATTATTCAAAGCAAAAAAACGTGACGCCCCTCATCGAAACCAACGGCTTTTTCGCCAAAACAAAGGCGCTGGGCACGCTGTTCCAAAAAGAGCTCGCGGGCGAGAATGTCGGCATCCTCTACGACATTCACCACCCATACCGCTTTTTCAACGAGGATCCGGCCTACACGGTGGACAACATCGCCCCATTTGTCCGTCATGTCCACATCAAGGATTCGGTGATGGACGGCAAGAAGATCAGCTACAAAATGGTGGGCGACGGCGATATACCGGTGGCCGATACGGTGCGGCGCTTAAACAAAGCGGGTTACGGCGGCCATTATTCTCTCGAATGGGTCAAGCGCTGGGATCTGTCGCTCGAAGAGCCGGGCATCGCGTTCGCCCATTATAAAGAATTCATGGATTCTCTCACATAACGCCCTGGCATCAAATTTCAGGACGGTTTTGATCCCTTATATCAAGGCAATAAAAAAGGAGCCGTTTCAAAGCTCCTTTTTGGTGTGCCGGGGGTTATGGTATTACTTGAGCCGCTCCGGCTCCGGCAGCTCCGGCCCGTGGATGGTCACAGACTCGATCACAACGTCGCTGAGCGGCTTGTCATACGCGTCCTTTTTGACCGCCACGATCGCGTCCACCACCTCAATACCGCTGGTCACGCGGCCGAAAGCGGCATACATGCCGTCAAGGCTCGGGTATTCCTGATGCATGATGAAGAACTGCGACCCGGCGCTGTCCATCGGCTGCGATTTGCGCGCCATCGACAGCACGCCGCGCGTATGCTTTATATTGTTTTCCACGCCGTTTGCGGCAAACTCTCCCTTTATGGTATAGCCCGGGCCGCCCATGCCCGTGCCGTCCGGGTCGCCGCCCTGAATCATAAAGCCATCGATCACCCGGTGGAATATCAGACCGTCATAAAAGCCTTCTCTGGCCAGATAGCAGAAATTATACACCGACTGCGGCGCCACTTCGGGATACAGCTCCGCCTCGATGGTGCCGAAATCCTTCACCACGATGGTTGCCGTCACCGGCTCTGCGTTTTGGGCGGCGGGTTTTTCCGGCTCTGCGTTTTGGGCGGGTTTATCTTCGGCAGGCGCCGGCGTGTCCCCAGACGGCGCGCATCCCCACAACAACGCTGTCAGCATCACGGCCAGCATCACAATCAACACACGCTTCATTTGTTCACTTCCTCTTCGTTTTTTCTTGGTTTACCCTACCACGCGCGGCACAACGGCGTCAATCCCCTGCCGGAAACCGCACGGCTCCTTAAGACACGGGTGTCCTTTTTGCGCCGGTTCTAAGCAAACACAGCCAAATAAAGAAGCGGACTTGAAGCCCGCTTGTTATCTGTTTATTCGTTGGCGTCCCTGATACCGGGCTCCTGGTCATCCTTGCCCTTTAAGGCCACCACCACGCTGCGGAACGGATCCTCGCCCTCGCTGTAGGTGTATACCTTGGTATAATCCTGTAGCGTGGCATGCAGGATGCGGCGTTCATACGGATTCATCGGCTCAAGCACCACGCGTCTGCCGGATTTTTGCACTTTATCCGCCAAACGGGCCGCCAAGCGCCGCAGCGTATCCTCACGCTTTTTGCGGTAATCCTCGGTGTCCAGCATGATCTTGGTATAATCGGCCTTGCCGTTGTTGACCACCAGGCTGGTCAGATACTGCAGCGCATCCAGCGTTTCGCCCCGCCTGCCGATCAGTATGC
Source organism: uncultured Christensenellaceae bacterium (assembly GCA_964576225.1). Classification (GTDB taxonomy): domain Bacteria; phylum Bacillota; class Clostridia; order Christensenellales; family SZUA-584; genus SZUA-584. Next base: position 1,836 of record CAZNVX010000014.1, on the reverse strand, counting down.
CCATGCCGCGTCCGGAAAGATCCAGCTTGAGCATGCCGTCCTCGCTGACGGATTCAATCACCACACCCAGATTCATACGTTCAAAAAGCCCCAGCAAGAACTTTTCCGCATCATTGGCGGGCTCCTGCGCCACAAACCCCTCCGGGATGCCGATCTCGGCCATGCGCCGTCCGCTGTCCCGCCGGTCTCCCGGGCGCCGGTCTGCCCCGCGCCGGCCCTCGTCACGCCGGTCTCCCCCGCGCCGGTTGTCATCGCGGCGGCCTCTGCCGCGCCGGTCGTCATGTCGCCGTCCGCCGTCACGGCGCTCGCCACGCGGCTCCGCCTTAAAGGTCTCCTCCTCGGCTTCTTCCGGGACAAACTCGCTGACCTCGTCCGCCGGCTTTTTGCTCAGTCTCACTTTCGCGCTCTTGAACAGAGATCCGCCTTCATCAATGATCTCGATATTCACCTCATCGATGGACAGATCCATTTTTACCAGGCCGTTGAAAACGGCCTCGTCCACCGTCTTGCCCTTGCTCTCGATATAGTCCATTAAGTCGCCTCCTCGATGACGCCCTGCTTTCTCTTTTCATCCTGTTTCTTGTAGATATAGTTCACAACAAGCGTCTGACCCAGCGCGTAGATGTTGGCGAACAGCCAGTAAACAGCAAACGCGGTATTGGCCGTGGCGCAGATATACACAGAGAACAGCGGGAAGAACCACAGCATGAACTTGCCGCCCTGCGCGGCCTGAGGTGTCTGCCCGGCCGTCAGCTTCTGCTGCAGGAACAGCGATGCGCCCGCCAGCACCGGCAGTATAAACCAGCCGTTGGCAAGACCCTGCAGCCCGTTGGCACCGATGATGTTTTCAGTCAGCGCGGTGTACTGCGCGCCCGCCTGCAGGCCCGCAGTCAGGTTAAACTCCAGCAGCCCCGCGGAAGAGAGCATGTGCAGCTGCTGCGGCGTTATGTTGGTGTTGGTCGATACAAACTGCGCAAAAGCGCTTCCCGCTTTCATGATGGGTTCAAGGCCCGAATCCGGCTGCCAGAAATTATGCACCCACAGCCATTGGGGCAGGTCATAAGCAGCCGGTCCCAAATTGTGTGCGTTGAGCATAAACGACATGGTCTGCTCCGCCTCGAGCACGCGCATCGCGCCAAAGAACGCAAAGAATATGGGCAGCGTGATCAGCATCGGCAGACAGCCGGCCAAAGGCTTAACCCCCTCGGTCTTATAAAGCTCCTGCTGCTTTTTCTGCAGCTGCTGCGGGTTGTTGGCGTAACGCTTCTTTAGTGATTCCAGCTTTGGCTGCACGGAGGCCATCTTGCGCGCGCTTTGCTTTTGCTTTAAATCCAGCGGCAGTATCAGCAGCCTGATCGCCACGGTCAGTATGATGATGGCGCCGGAATAGTCGCGCACAAAGCTGTAGAACAGCTTGAGCAATGTCACAAAAAAATCAGAGATGAAGTTGTCACTTAAAAATCCCAATCCAATAATCCTCCATCATCATTTGTCTGCTAAGGAACAGGGTCATACCCGCCCTTGCCGAAAGGATTGCACCGAAGCACACGCCAAACCGTAAGCCGCAGCCCTTTGAATGCGCCGTGTTTGCCAATGGCCTCCACGGCATAATCCGAACACGTAGGGGTAAACCGGCACGATGGCCGCGTATAGGGAGAAATGGCTTTTTTATAGAACCAGACGATTGCAAGCAGCACGCGCTTCATGTCTATTTCTCCATCAGTCCCGCCCTTTTCAAAAGCTTACCCATCGACGCGCATATCTCCTCATAGGGCAGATCCCTGGCCGACTCCCTCGGCGTGAACACAAGCAGGCAATTTTTGGATACACCGTCCA
>CAZNVX010000013.1:0-16938 GCA_964576225.1 uncultured Christensenellaceae bacterium | reverse complement strand
TCAAAAAGTTATCAATGTTATTCAACATTAAATAATCATACGACAATAATTAAATTTAATCAATATTCGTCTTATATTTAATAAATAATTTTCATCGGACATAAATAACAGCTTGGAAAGTCAAATCCTTTGCGCAAAAGTGAAACGACGTTCATGAGCATATTCAGCGAACAGTTTCGTGTAATCCGAAGAGTCTATTCCGATGAAGAACAGAGAAATCCTTGAATGACGACAGGCACGTGGTGGCATGTCCCACAAATCATTATGATCACCTGACACAGACGGCAGGCCCTATGTCCCCCGTCTGCATCAGATAACCAAAAACTTGCCCTGCTGTCTTGATAAGGTTATTGTAATTCTATCATGATTCTTTTTATCGCGCGCGGCTATCTGTCCTCACGGAAATACGGAAGCCCCAGACTGGCGGGCGGCTGGTTTTCACGCTTTCTGCGCATTGAAACAATAACCAGCACGATGATGGTCACAACATAAGGCAGCATCTTGAAAATCTCCTGCGACGAACGTGTGAGCCCGGGGATATAGAAGAACAGCCAGAACAGTGTACCAAAAAGATAAGAACCCCAGATGGCATGTTTGGGTTTCCAGCGGGCAAAAATAACCAGCGCCACGGCAAGCCAGCCAAGCTTCTCAATGCCGCCGTCGTTTGCCCAGGTTCCCTTGATATAGTCCATCACGTAATACAGGCCGCCCATACCGGTGATGGCCGCCCCGATGCAGGTGGCCAGATATTTATACTTGGTTACGCTGATGCCGGCAGCATCCGCAGTGCCGGGATTCTCGCCCACCGCGCGCAGATTGAGACCCTTGCGCGTTTTATTGTAGAACCAGCTGGTAATAATGGCCAGCACGATTGCAAGATAGACCATAAAACCGAGCGCGGATAACCCGCCAACATTTGAAAGGAAAGGCAGCGTCGCGCGGTAGGCGCTGCTCGTCGCGGCAACGGAAATCTGACCGACACCGCCGGCCATGTTGTTCATCGCGCCGCCGAAGAAATTCGCAACACCCGTGCCGAATATGGTCAGTGTCAGTCCTGTCACGTTCTGGTTGGCGCGCAGTGTGATGGTCAGGAAGCTGTAAATAAGACCGGCCAGCATGGCAGCCGCAAGCGCACAGACCATAGCAATCACAAGCCCGACCCAGGGTATGGGTGATGCCGTTGTCGACTCGTACCAGAAAGAACCGGCAAGGCCTGCGATTCCCCCAAGGTACATAATGCCCGGAACGCCAAGATTCAGATTCCCGGATTTCTCTGTAAGAATTTCACCCAGGGCACCGAAGAGTATAACGGTGCCGAAAACAATGGCAGCCTGAAGCAAAGACAGAATCTGAGCCATATCAGTTTGCCTCCTTTCCGTGGCGGAAAACCAACCGGTAGTTTGTAAAGAACTCGCTGCCAAGAATGAAAAACAGAATAATGCCCGTAATCATTTTAGACGCGAAATCGTTGAGGTTATACTGCGAAGCAATCTGTATCGCGCCCTTTTCCATAAACACCAGCAGTGCTGCCACCAGAATCATCGTAAACGTGTTGAACTTGGCCAGCCACGCCACAATGATGGCCGTAAAACCGCTGCCCCCGGCGGTGCTTGTTGAAATCGTGTGGGATGAACCCGCAACCGCAATATATCCCGCCAGGCCACAGATAGCGCCCGAAATCATCATCGTTCGTATGACGACGCTTTTGACGTGTATGCCGACATATCGGGCTGTGCGCTCAGACTGCCCGACAACCGCGATCTCGTAGCCCTGCTTGGAGTAGCGCATATATATATACATAGCAACCGTCAGCGCCAGAACGATCGCCACGTTGAGCAGATACTGCTGACCAAAGACAGACGGAAACCAACCGGCTTTCGTTTGCTGATTGATGATGCCGACCGTGTTCGATCCAAATGGATTCTCCCACAAGGCGACAAAAAAGGATGTCAGCTGTATGGCGACATAATTCATCATCAGCGTAAACAGCGCTTCATTCGTTCCGAAACGCGCCTTGAACAGAGCGGGTATAAAGCCCCAGATCGCGCCCGCCACACAGCTCGCGCCAAAGGAAACAAGCAGCAGCATCCATGTCGGCATCATCTTGCCAAGATAGATCATCACAGCAGCGGTGGCTATTCCGCCAATAAGAATCTGTCCCTCCGCGCCGAGATTCCAGAACCGCATTTTAAAGGCAGGCGCCAAACCGACGCCGATGCACAGCAGCATCACCAAGTCGCGCAGGGTCACCCATAAGCGCCTTTCGGTGCCGAAATTTCCCTCGAACATGGCGCTGTAAACCCTGAGCGGGTTAAGCTGAACGATGGCATATATGACGATGGCGCTGACTGCAAGCGCCAGGACAAGACCGGCAAGCCGAACGAGCCAACCCTGCCAAATCGAAATCGAATCGCGCTTGACGATGCGCATAAATGGTATTTTAGTATGCTGGTTCATGTCTCTCCTCCCACTTTTGTCATCATCATACCGACATCACGCTTATTTGCGCCTCTGCCGGGCACAACGCCGCTGACCTTCCCGCCGCAGAGGACAAGTATCCGGTCACAGAACTCCAGCAAGACATCCAGATCCTCTCCCACAAAAATGACAGCCACGCCCTTTTGCTTCTGCTGATTGATAAGATCATAAATGGTGTAGGACGAATTGATGTCAAGCCCGCGTACAGCATAGGCCGTCATCAGGACAGTGGGCGAAGAGGAAATCTCGCGCCCGACCAGGACCTTTTGCACATTTCCGCCGGAGAGCCTGCGCACAGGCGTGGTGAGCCCCGGTGTATTCACGCACAGATCGTCCACAACACGCTGCGCCAGATTGCGGGGCGTTTTTCTGTCGGTAAAAACGGACTTCCCGCAGCGGAACGATCGAAGCATCATGTTGTCGGTCAAGTCCATGCTGCCGACAAGCCCCATGCCAAGCCTGTCTTCGGGAACAAACGAGAGCGTCACGCCCATTGCGAAAATCTCACGCGGATCTTTGCCAACCAGCTCAGTCTCCTTGCCGGTGTCCGGGTCGATGTACTTAATACTCCCGGACTCAAACGGCTGCAGGCCGGCAATCGCCTCGAGCAGTTCTTTCTGTCCGCAGCCTGAAATACCCGCAACGCCGAGGATTTCACCCGCATAGGCGGTAAAAGAAACGTCCGACAGCTTGATAACGCCGTCCTTGTCCCTTACTGTCAGGCCATCCACCACAATACGCGGTTTTGGATCCTTGGGTTCGGGGCGGTCGATATTAAGCGATACCGCACGTCCGACCATCATATTGGTCATCGCCGCTGCGTTGGTATCCTTGGTCACCATGCTGCCCACAAATTGCCCGCGCCGCAGAACCACGACGCGATCCGAAATCTCTTCCACCTCATGCAGCTTGTGCGTGATGATGACAATCGCTTTGCCGTCATCGCGCATGTTACGCAGCACGGCAAAGAGCTTCTCCGTTTCCTGGGGGGTCAGCACGGCAGTGGGCTCGTCAAGAATTAGAATATCCGCACCCCGGTAAAGCACCTTGACGATCTCCACCGTCTGCTTCTGGGAAACGGACATGTCGTAAACTTTCTGATCCGGATTCACATCAAACCCATACATCGCGCTGATATTGCGTATACGCTCGCCAACCGCCTTCATATCAAGGCGGCCCTTGCCCGGCATGCCGAGGATGATGTTCTCAGCAGCGGTAAGCACATCCACAAGCTTGAAGTGTTGGTGAATCATGCCGATGCCAAGGTCGTAGGCATCCTTGGGGCTCCTAATTGAAACCTCGCACCCGTCCACCAGTATATGACCGGCGTCAGGATAATAGATACCAGAAAGCATATTCATCAGCGTCGTCTTGCCGCTGCCGTTTTCTCCGAGCAGGGCGAGTATCTCGCCTCTGAATATATCAAGCTCGACCCGCTCATTCGCCACAACCGGACCAAAGGTTTTGGTAATGTCGCGCATGCAGACCGCTGTTTTTGCGCTTTGCATAGTGGATGCCCCTCCCTTGGTAAAAGTATAGAAAGAGCCACTTTTGTGGCTCTTTCTATGTATTCATCTGTCGTGATCAGTTGAGTTCTTTGATGCCGTCTATACGCAGGTAGAAGTACGGAGCGCTGCGCAGTTCCGATTCGGCAAACGCACCGTCAACAATGGCTTCGCCGCTGTCAGCCACGAAGTCTCCATCAGTGTCAAGAGCCGGGGCCGATGTAACGGTCTCGCCGCCAACGGTGAACGTGGTGATATCAAACACCTTGAGGCTGCCGTCTTTGAGGGCGGCTTCAACTTCCGCAACCTTCTCGGCCGTGCCTTCAGCACAGCTTTCACCCAGCGCAGAGATCATCACAGCGCCTTCGCTGTAGCCTTCCGCCCAATCCGTCATAACTTCTTCGCCGTTTTTGACGCAGTTCAACACATAGGTGTAATATACGCTCCAGTCGTTCTGGCAGCTGGTCAGCGCGGCCGTCGGCGCAACGGAGAGCATATCTACATTGTAGCCCACGCAGTAAACGATGGTGCCGCTGTTAAGCAGCGCCTCACAGGCAGCCGGAGCGCCCGTAGAGTCCGCATGCTGGCTGATGATGATGGCGCCCGATGCGACAAGCGCGTTAGCCGCCTCTGCTTCTGCGGTCGGGTCATACCAGGAGTTGGTATAGGACACGTCCATCACAACATTCGGAACAATGGACTTCACGCCAAGATAGAAAGCGGCATAACCGGAGACCACTTCGTCATATGGATAAGCGCCGACATAACCGAGCTTGATATTGCCGTCCGCGTCCTTGTTCTTGTCGGCAACCTTGCCGTCTTCCACAAGCTCGGCCAGCTTCATACCGGCCACAACGCCTGATACATAGCGGGACTCAAACGTCTTGTTAAAAGCGTTCTTAAGATTCGGCAGCCCTGAAGGCGCAGCGTTAACACCTGTCATGGCGATAAACGTGACATCCGGATTTTCTTCAGCAGCCTGCTGCATATAACTCTGATGACCAAAGCTGTTTGAGATAATATGGGAACAGCCCTGCTCAACAAGGTCGGTGGCCATATCGTAGCAGCTCTCATCTTCTGGAATGTTGTATTTCCAGATGATCTGATCGTCAGAGAAACCGACATTGGCAGCCGCTTTTCTGATGCCCTCCATATGGGCATAATCATAACCGGTGTTTTCGTCATGAACCAGAATGACGCCGATCTTGGCAGCAACGTCCGATGCGGGCGCTTCCGGTGCCGGCGCTTCCGGTGCCGGCGCTTCGTTGTCAGCGGGAGCCTCAGGAGCCGCAGGGGGATCCTGCACATCCGGCGCGCCGCAGCCGGCAAACGGTACGATAACCATTGCCAACACCACTAAAAACATTACCAACTTCTTCATAGTTTCCTCCTTAGTTAATTAAATGTGAAATCAGAATTCTAACAATCTTTTCTCACATGAGTGAGCCTTTTTATGACAGCAAATTTTGTTCATTTTACGCCTGTTATCACTTACAATGCATAAAGTCAGATAAAAAAATAAACAAAGATCATCTTTGCTGACATCCTTGTTCAGACAAATAGTATAATAGCACATCCGCCGTCAGAACACAAGCCTCATTGTGTCTGTCGTATTGTCCGTCAATCTTACTTTTCAATATCGTACTCGCTTTTCTAATCCTTTTGCCCGGATGTTGCCAATTTGATAAACCGAAGGCCGCCATGAGGCGCGCTCTAAGCATTGTCAGCAAGCGACAAATCAACTCCTTTATTCTACAACAGACTTGAGGAGTTTTTCAATATGTGTATAAAAATAATTAATAAACAACCAAAAATTTTCATTGAAACAAAAACAATGGTTTATAGTTTATTAGAAGTATGATAATCTGAATTCATACTTAAACAAATAATCTATTTCGAGGCTGGTAATTAGATGCACGAAAACTTGCTGAAAAAGCTCATTGATATCGCAGCGGGCAGGGTTCCTGCCGATCGTGTTATCAGAAACAGTCAGATCATAGACGTATACAACGCGTCGGTTATCAGCGGAGACATCGCAATATGCGAGGGGCTGATCGCCGGCGTCGGTCAATATGACGGCTTCAGTGAAATTGACGCAAAAGGTCAGTATGCCGCGCCGGGTTTTATAGACAGCCATATCCATGTTGAATCGTCGTACATAAGCCCGGAGCAGTTGGGCCGCCTCATCGTCCCTCACGGTACAACCACCATTATTGCCGACCCGCACGAAATCACCAATGTATGCGGCCTCTCCGGCCTAGAGTATATGATTAAGGCTTCGGAGGGAACCGCTCTCGACATCAAATGGATGCTGCCGTCCTGCGTCCCCGCCACGCCGTTCGAACATGCGGGGGCCGTTGTTGGCGCAAAGGATATGGAGCGGGTTATAGGCCGCGCCGAAATTCTGGGGCTCGGTGAGTTCATGAATTTTCCGGGAGTGGTCGCAGCGGACAGCGGCGTTTTAGACAAGCTTATGGTCGCAATCAGGAATAACAAACCAGTGGATGGCCATTGCCCGGGGTTGGCCAATAATGCGCTGAACGCATACGTATCCGCCGGCATACATACCGATCATGAATGCACAACGGTTGATGAGATGCGGGATCGTTTGTCACGCGGTATGTATGTTTTAATGCGCCAGGGCTCGGCGTGCCACGATCTTTCAGAATTGCTCAAAGCAGTGACCCCGCTCAACAGCAGGCGCTGTCTTCTTTGCTCGGACGATTGCCAGCCGAAAACAATCTTAAGCGCCGGACACCTCGATAACCATTTGCGTATATGTGCGAAGGCAGGCGTCGATCCCATCCTTGCGATTCAAATGGCGAGCCTGAATGCGGCCGAATGCTATGGTCTTGCAGACAGGGGGGCCATTGCGCCAGGCTTAAGGGCTGATATCGTGTTGTTTGATAATCTGACTGATTTTAATGTCAACAAGGTGTTTGTGGCAGGACTCGAAGCCGCGGCGGAAGGGCATTATCTGTTGCCCGTTATCAGCCAGGACATTTCGAGCACAAAAGGAAGTTTTCATGTTAAAGATTTTTCCAAACAAAAACTGAAGCTGCCGATTCATTCTGACAGGGCGCATGTCATCACAATGATCCCCGGCGGTGTCGTCACCCGAAAAGAAACAGCCGAAATCAAAACAGACGAGAACGGCGATTTTGTGTACGATCCCGGCCGTGATGTGGTAAAAATCGCTGTTGTTGAGCGCCATCATCATACCGGCAACGTTGCCGTTGCGTTGTTAAAAGGATACGGCATCAAGAGAGGCGCCATTGCCCTATCGATTGCTCATGACTCCCACAACATCATTGTGGTGGGCGTGGACGATGATGACATGGCTTTTGCCGTAGAAAAGCTGATCGATCAGAACGGCGGTATCGTGCTCGTTCACCGTCAGAGCGTCCTTGAGAGCCTGCCCATGCCTATTGCAGGCCTTATGAGCGATCAAGATGGCCAGTGGGTTGATGAAAAACTGACGCAAATTCACCGCGCAGCGGTTGATTTTCTCGGAGTTAATCAGAGTATAGAACCCGTGATGGTGCTTTGCTTTATGTCATTGCCGGTCATCCCGGAATTAAAGCTGACGGATATGGGACTGTTTGATGTCAATCAATTCGATTTTATCCCCGTCGAGGCTTGATGGGTTCTCTGATTCATGTGCGCTTTGCCGGGTAACGTTTAAGTGAAAATCCATAGATATCAAAGCCATAAGGTCCATTTCAGCTGACTTGCCTATTTGCCTGACACAGGCCTTCCCCTTACATATTTCTCCACAATGTTTTGATCGGTCGACAGATGCACGGCACGCTCCAGCCGCTGTGCCGGCGAGAGCCGTGTCAGGCCGCTGATGCCGCTGTCGTCGATCACCACGGCGTCCATCTCAAACCCCCGCTCAAAGCTGCCCACGTTTCCAAAAAAGCCGCCGCCGCCCTTGGTCGCCATGTAGAACGCCTCCGGCAGAGAAAGCGGCGCCGCATCCTTGTCCGCAAACACCGAATACAGCTTGGAAGCCTGTATCGCGTCGGATATGGCGCGGAACATGGATATCGAGAAACCGCCGGCGACATCAGATCCAAGCCCGACACGCAGCCCCTTTTGCAGCATGCGGCGCACGGGTGCGATGCCGCTGCAAAGGTTGATGTTGGACTGCGCACAATGCGCCACATACACCCCGCTGTCGCGGATCATATCCATCTCGCTGTCAGTTACATGGACACAGTGCGCCATAATCGTCGGCTGCTGCCCGAACAGGCCGTAACGGCGGTAAACATGGGCATACGTCTCGTCATCCGGGTGCAGCTCCTTAACCAGCTCTATTTCGTGCAGATTTTCGGACAGGTGTGACTGGACAGGAATATGATAGCGGGCGGCCAGCTCGCCCAGCCGCTCCATCAGCGTCGCCGTGCAGGTGGGCACGAAGCGGGGCGTAATCACCGGTTTTGTATTTTTGTACACCTGCAGAGACTGGCGGATCCACTCCTCCGTGTCGGCGACGGAATCGTGCGTCGTCTCCGTCAGAGCGGCTGCACAGTTGCGGTCCATATTCACCTTGCCCACATATGTGGCAAGGCCGGATTCCTCCAGCATCCGCATCAGCATATCCGCCGCCGCCGCGTGCACCGTCGCGAACACGGCCGCGCGCGTGGTCACGCCGGATTGCAGCGCGTCACAGAAATCTCCGTAGGCCGCAGACGCGTATTCGGGGTCGGCATACCGCGCTTCCTCGGGAAACGCATATTTATTCAGCCACGGAAGAAGCTCCAAGTCCATCCCCATGCCGCGCACGGCAAACTGCGGGGCATGCAGATGCAAATCGACCAGCCCCGGTATGATCAGGCTGTCACCGTAATCCGTCACCTGCTCGGCTGCGTACCGCTCAGGCAGCTGCGTGTATACGCCCGTCACAACGCCGCCCTCGCTGACCAGGCAGCCGTTTTCCAGCACTGTCAGCTCTTGCGGTGTTTTCGTGAATATGATATGTCCTTTAAGGATCAGCGTTTCATCGATTGACATTTCCAGTATCCTTCGCCGCGCCGCGCCGGCGGCGCGGTTATTCGGCCGGCATCTCCTTGCCCAGGCGCTTATACATCGTCTTCTTAACGGCGCGCAGTATATTCTCATAGCCGGTGCAGCGGCACAGATTGCCGCTCATCAGCTTGCGCAGCTCGTCGTCGGTATACTCCTTGCCGCTTTCCAGAATAGCCAGCGCAGATATAATAAACCCGGGCGTGCAAAATCCGCACTGAATGGCGCATTCGTCGATAAATGCCTGCTGGATGTCGCTCAACTCACCATCCGGCCCGAGCAGGCTCTCCAGCGTGCGGATTTTCCTGCCCCGCGCCCACACCGCCAGATAGATGCAGGAGTTGAAGCACTCACCGTCGATCAGCACATTACAGGCGCCGCACTCTCCCACCTCGCAGCCTTTTTTCACAGAAGTCATGCTGTATTCATTGCGCAGCATATCCGTCAGCGATGCGCGCGCATCCACCATGCAGGCCACGTCTTTGCCGTTCAGGTTGAATTCTATGAGGCGATACTGATCCTTCATCCGATTTCACCTCCGCCCCGTTTTACCGATTCGACAAGCGCGCGCTTTGCCAGCTCCACAGCGATCTGCTGTCGAAGCGCCTTAGACGCGCGCCAGGAATCACGCGGGTTAATATCTTTAAGAACGGCTTTGCAGAAAGCCTGCGCCGTTTTCATGGTAACGGGCATGCCGTTTGCCGCACCTTCCGCAGACGGCGCGCGCATGGGCACCGGCCCGGCCACGCCATAGGCAATGCGCACGCGTTCAAATGTCTTTTTGTCCGGCGAGAGGCGTACATTAACGGAACAGCCCAGCGTCGCGATGTCCATGGCGTTGCGCATGGCGTATTTGATATAGGTGCCGTATGTGTTCCGGTAGCTTTCCTTGGGTATGATCAGAGCGGTCTGTATCTCGCCGGAGCGGATGTCTACCACGCCCGGCTTTATGTAGAACTCACTGACCGGTATACACCGGACGCCTTCCGGCCCGGTCAGCTCCACCAACGCCTCCCACGCAAACAGCGTGGAAGCAGAGTCCGCCGAGGTCACGCCGTTGCAGGTGTTGCCGCCAATGGTGGCGATGTTGCGGATCTGCGGGCCGCCCACCTGATCCACCGCTTCTCCGAGCACGTTTATATACTTTTGTATGACCGGATCTTTGGCGATGTGCGAAAAGCTGGTGAGCGAGCCGATTCGTATGGCCTCATTCCCGTCGATGGTGACGCCGCGCATTTCGCCCAGCATGTAAATGGAGATCAGCTCAGCCCCCGCGCGCTTGCCCTCGCGCATCTGTATCAGCACGTCAGAGCCGCCCGCAATCACGTGGGCATCCGGATGCGCCACACGCAAGCGGACGGCGTCCGCCACGCTCTGCGCCTCATACAATTCCTTGATATCGAACATAGCCGTTTATACCTCCTCTTTTGAGGGATCGTCGATGAGCCCTTCCTCGGCAAACCGCGCAAACAGCACATGCGGGTTTATCGGCAGCTTATCGATTGCAACGCCGGTGGCGTTTAATATCGCGTTCCGTATCGCGGGCGCGACGGGTGTCGTGGGCGGTTCTCCCAAAGCCTTTGTGCCAAACGGGCTGGTGGGTTCAGGGTTTTCCACAAACTGCGCCTCCAGATGCGGATGATCCAGCATTGTGCAAAGCTTATAGTCGAGCAGGTTGTTGTTGAGCGCTTTGCCCGTTCTGGGATCATACAAAAGCTGTTCGCTCAGGCCATAGCCGATGCCCATCGACATGCCGCCGTGCACCTGCGCGGTGGCCAAAGCCGGGTTGATCAGCTTGCCGCAGTCGTGCACATTAACGATTTTCTTGAGCGTGGCCTTACACAGCGGTATATCCACCTCCACCTCCGCGATGCAGCAGCCGAAGGAATAGGCGTTGTTCGTGATATGGTAGCTCGATTCCGCCGTGATGTGGTCGCTGTGCGTCAGGCTGTAGAACACCTCGGTTGCAAGCTCCGCCAGCGTCATCATCACCCGGCCGTCGGATACGCGGACGATGCAACTGTCCGCTATATCCAGATTCGAGACCGTGACACGGGTCAGCTCACCCGCGTGCTTTAATATCTTCTCCTTAAGCAGCTGCCCGGTCTGCGTGATGGAAAAGCCGCAAACGTAGGTCTGCCGCGAGGCATACGCGCCAAGGCCATACGGCGAGACATCCGTGTCCTGACATGAGACCACATGCACATCGCGGTAATCCTTCAGACCCAACACATCAGCGGCCATCTGGGCGAACACGGTATCGGCGCCCTGCCCGATCTCCGTTTCTCCCACCTGCAGCTGCAGCGAACCATCTTCATTGAGCACCATGCGGCAGGAGGAGTGCTCCAGCGCAATCGGCCACACCGCGGTGTTATACCAAAAACACGAAATACCCAGCCCTCTGCGGACAGGCCCGGTCTGTTTGCTGAATTCGTCAATCTTATTATGATAATCCATATAAGCCATCGCCTTATTAAGGCACTGATTATACGAATCGTAGTAGTTCTCGTTATTGGAAAAGTTATCCTTGTAACCCTGCGGCATCAGATTCTTGCGGCGGAAGCTTTCCGGATCCATCCCGAGCACCCGGCACACGTCGTCCGTATGGCTTTCCACGGCGAACATGGCCTGCGGTATGCCATATCCGCGCATCGCACCGGCGACGGATTTGTTGGTATAGACGGTGTATGCGTCGCACTGAACGTTCGGGCACGGATACATTTGCGGAAACGCGCCCGTCCCTTTCGCCACCACCGAGTGGCCGTGCGATGCATAAGCGCCCTGGTCGGAAAAAGCCTCCAGCTTGCGGGCGGCATATGTGCCGTCCGGCCGCACCCAGGACACGATGTGCGAGCGAATGGCATGGCGCACGCGGTTGCTCACAAAGGTGTCTTCACGCGGCACGTCGATCTTGACCAGACGGCCGCCGAGCTGCCGGGACACGTAGGCCGCCAGCGGCTCGTAGAGTGTATCCTGCTTGTTGCCAAAGCCGCCGCCGATGTACGGCTTGACGATGCGCACCTGACCCCAAGGTATGCCCAGCGCCTGCCCCACCGTCCGGCGAACAATGTGCGGAATCTGCGTGGAGGACACGACGACGATTTTTCCGTTTTCACTATAAGCGTACGCGATAAAGTTTTCGATATGGCAATGCTGGACAACCGGCGTATCATACCACTTATCCACACAGATAAGCCCCGGCTCCTTGATGGCCTCATCATAGTTGCCGATGTTGATGGACGTGTGCTTGAGTATATTGTTCGCATACTCCCGGTGAAGCTGCGGGGCACCGTCCTTCATGGCCTCCTGCGGATCCAGCACGAACGGCAGCTCGTCGTACTCCACCTTGACGGCGCGGGCGGCCTGCGCCGCGGCGATATCGTTTTCCGCCACAACAGCGGCCACGTCGTCGCCGTAATACCGCACATGCCGGTTGAGCAGCCGGCGATCCGCCACGTCCTGGTGACCGGGGTCGGTGGACCATGGATGACCCGCGGTGGGAAATTTGATATCCGGCACGTCAAAGCACGTGAATATCTTCACCACGCCCGGTATCTTTTTCGCTTCGGTCACATCGATCGACTTCACATACCCATGGGCAATCGTGGAACGGACGACAACAATCACAAGCGCGTTCTTGTCGCACAGATCATCCGTGTATTTGGCGCGTCCGGTCACTTTATCATACGCATCGACTCTTGCGACGCTTTTCCCAACTTGACTCACAACGCATTCCCCCCTTGTCTGGTTAGTGAGCTCCAAACAATCATTCATTATCATAAAACCCCGGGCATACCCTCACAGCTTACGCTCAGGGTGCCTGAGCCTCAAATGCAGTATGGCCTCCAACACCCCGCCTGCAATGGCTCTTGATTTCTCAGAAACCGAATCGCAATACTCCTTAATATTTCTCGGATCCACATCCCCTATTTTCATCTGTTCGGCCACTTGGCTCCCCGTCTGAATCAGCCCTCTTAATACCCCGCTGAGCGGCGCCTGCACCGGAACGCCACCGATATGCGCGATAACCTGCCCCTTCTCAACATGGTCTTTGATATCGGCAATGCTGACCATCACGCCGGCGGCCGGTGCGCGGACAATCCGTTCAATACCGCAGCCCCCGATAATGCCCGGCGTTCCCGTGTTCGGCTCTGCTGCCCCGTCATAGATCACCCGGCCAAGGTTATGCCCGCGGTTTGTCTCTACAACGGCGTGAACGTCCCGTCCCGCATAAAACCCCGGGCCCAGTCCGATAACGATGGGCGCCATATCCATCAACGTCCCCAGGTTTTTTTTGGCGATAATGGCGTCCACCAATACTTCTGGCCGCAGGTCTTTGGTTGATTCGCCGCCCGGGTCAATCAGCACGGGTATCTTATCGTCGCTTAATACCTTGCGGCAATGCTGTATGGCATCCACTCTCACAGCCGTCAGCCCCTCAACGGTGGCCTCCCCGTCAAAAACGGCCTGCGCGAATGCGACTGTTCTTCGGATAACGGTGGGCTGCGCGGTTTCAAGAACCACGACATCAAACCCACAGCGCGCCAGCCTGCATACTGTCCCTGTCGCCAAATCTCCGCCGCCTCTGACAACCACCAGATTATCTGTCATCCGTCTCACATCCTCAAATCCGTATATCCCTTTTCGCCTCCGGCGCTCGTCTTGTTAATAATCTCCCTTCCAGGAACGGTTCATAACAAAAACCCCGGACCCGCAAAAGATACGCTTTGAGAAAACGGACTGATCAGGCCGGTACATCCGGCGCACAGCACAATTTCTCAACCTGTATCTCTTGTAGCCTGGGGCAATTTACGGTCGCCTGTAGAAACGTCCATACCAATTTACGGACTTATACAAGAGCAACTCATGCAGCCGCAATGCAGCTGTGCCGCATGCATGACTGTTTGGTTGTAGTTTAATTTTATCACTCAAATAAAAAAAGTCAACCCGGATCACAAGGGGTAATTGGAAGAACTTAAAAAGATTTATCGTTATAACTGCGGCAGCCCATTAAATATGCTATAATTTTAACTGAAATACACCGCCGGATCATACCGAAAGGGATTTAAAACGAATGGACGGGGTCGCAGACACGTTAATCAAAACCAAGCTGTTCAGCGGCATCAGTTATGCCGACGCGGACGCGCTTTGTCTGCACCTTGGCATCCAGCAGAAGCATCACCCCAAAGGCACTGTGCTGATCGACGCGGATACAACCGTTGATTTTATCGGCATTGTGCACTCAGGAGAGCTCAATTCATACAAACAGGGCGTGGACGGCTTCCTGAATCTGATCAGAAAAACCCGCGTGTTCGAGTTATTCGGCCTTGACGTTGCGAGCACACCGCGCAAAGTCAGCCCGCTGGTGACTGTCTGCGCCACGGACGCGGAGGTCTTGACGTTCCCCTATGCGCGGATCGCTGAGCCAGGACCCGTTCCCGACCGGTTTCGCTGCCTTTTGCTTAAGAACATACTGGAGCTGACCGCCAACCAAAATATGCGGCAGCTCTATAAAATCGACATACTGTCACGCAAGAACCTGCGCGAGCGCATCATGCTTTACCTCATGCTGCAAGCCAAAAGAAAGAAAACCGACGACCTGCTTCTCCCCTTCAACAGGGAGGAATTTGCCGCCTACCTGTGCGTGGATCGCAGCGCATTGTCCCGGGAGCTTGGCCGGATGAAAGCCGAAGGCTTGATCGACTTCGAAAAGAACCGCTTCCGACTGCTCTCCCGTATCGATTAGCCTGCAGCGAGCATAAACCTAGTTGCCACATTCGCCGTCGTCGCCGCGCAATATTGCAAGGCCGTGCGCTACCGCATTGAGTATCACGTCAAGGCTTTCTTTGACCGCTTTGGGGCTGCCCGGCAGGTTGATAATCAGTGTGCGGCCCCGTATCACAGACACGCCGCGGCTCAGCATAGCGCGGTTCGTCATCTTGCCGCTATGCGCCCGCATCGCTTCACTGATTCCCGGCACCAGCCGATGCGCCACGCACAGCGTCGCCTCCGGCGTGACATCCCTTGGCGAGAGCCCCGTGCCGCCCGTCGTAAACACCACGTCGCACATGTCTTCGTCCGCCAGCCGCTTCATCTGCGCCGACAGCAGCGCCAGATCATCCGGCAGCACACAACAGCTGACAACGCTGTATCCGTTTTGCAGCAGAATCTCTTTGAGCGTCCTGCCGCTGACGTCCTCACGGGCGCCTGCCGCCGCTTTATCACTGGCGGTGATGATCGCCGCGCGATAAGTATTATTCGACATGCATCTCATCCCCTACGGATATCACGCCGCCCTTGAGCACCCGCGCGAATACGCCCTCGCGTGGCATGATGCAGTCGCCCACCTGATGGTAGATGTCGCAGTGAGCGTGACACGCCTTGCCGATCTGCGTGATCTCGAGCAGCGCATCGCCGCAGCGCAGCCTGGTCCCGATCGGCAGCGCTCTGAAATCGATGCCCGAAACCAGCAGGTTTTCGCCAAATGCGCCGTCTTCCACCACGGCGCCCGCGGCCTGAAACGCCCCGACGCAATCATATGAGAGCAGGCTGACCTGCCTGTGCCCTTCGCCCGCGTGCGCATCGCCTTTCAAGCCGTAATTCTCCACCAGCTCGCACCGTCCCACATTGGTTTTTTTCGTGCCGCGCTTTTTACTGACACAAATCGCTTTCACTTTTCCCATATTATCCCCCTATCTGAACCATTTTCCGTTGTTCGGCCTGGCCGCCGCCCGCACCGCAGAAGTTATGGCGCAGCGGCTTGTTCCAGATCGCATCCGCAACAGCGGTTTTCAGCGCCTCATCGGTAATGCCCGTGCGAAGCAGTTTTTTAACGTTCAGTCCGCCCTCATAGCACAGGCAGGCTTTGAGCATGCCGTCTGCCGTCAAGCGCATACGGCTGCAGCTGCCGCAGAACGCGTGCGACATCGCACTGATAAAACCGACGCTGCCTTCGAATCCCGGAAAATCATAATATTGCGCCGGCCCGTTCCCGCGAACGCGCTCCGACTTCACCGGTGCGCCGAAAGCCTGTGTCAGCTTTTTCAGCACCGCAGCATTGTCCACAGACTCGAATGCCTGCCCCAGCCCGATGGGCATCATCTCGATAAATCGGACATCCAGCGCGTTGTCTTTGGCCATCCGGGCCAGCGGCACCCAGTCGTCGCCGTTGTACGCGCTGATGGGGACACAGTTAAGCCTCGTTTTCAGCCCCAGCTCCAGCGCCTTGCGTATGCCAGCCATCACGGCTTCCCATGCGTCAACGCGCGTCAGCTGTGCATAGCTTTTTGCTTCCAGGCAGTCCAGGCTGAAGTTGACCGCGTTGAGCCCCGCCGATTTGAGCGCCTCCCCCATAGCGGCGAACAGCACGCCGTTGGTCGTCAGCGCCACCGATTTCACGCCCGGCGTTTGCTTGATCATGCGCACAAAATCGGTGATGCCCCGGCGCACCAGCGGCTCCCCGCCGGTAATGCGGTATTTGTCGATGCCCAGCGCCACGCCGGCCTCCACGACACGCAGTATTTCCTCGTAGCGCAGTATTTCCTTGTGCGCGACACAAGCAATGCCTTCGGGCGGCATGCAGTAAACACACCGCAAATTGCAGCGGTCCGTCACCGATATGCGCATATAATCGATTGACCGGTCAAACCTATCCCGCATGGTTTTACCTCATTAAAATGATCTGGTCCTCCGGCAACCGCAGATACAGCATCTCCGGATGACCCAGTTCGACCCATTTTTGTTTGCCGATTTCGCAGCGCAGATGCGCCCAGTCTCTGTCCGCACCGCCCTTCACATGCGCGATGACGATGGTGGAGAACATGTCCTCAATCACCCGTGTCACGCGGCACTCTATCACATTGCGCGCATCGCCGCTCTCAGACAATTCGATTGAATGAGCTCGGCAACCGATGAACCGCAAATCGTC
>CAZNVX010000012.1:0-17168 GCA_964576225.1 uncultured Christensenellaceae bacterium | reverse complement strand
CTTGAGATTTTGCAATTCGCTTGAGTGCAATAGCAAAACCAAACAGCAAAATACCAACAATAAGGAAGGTCGTAATCTGTGTCCAACCAAGATTGCCGATTGATAGTGCACTAATAGGGTGCCGCAGCGAATTATATCCTTCTCGCGTAGCGCCAGCTATCAGCCACGAAAGTGTAAATAATGGACCTGCAATAATGCCTGCTATCAAAAGATTTTTGGTGCTAAGACGAAACATTGTACTCTCCTCCATTACTTTCTAATGCACGGCAATTATACGATATTGCACATAACATAGGTATCCACGCAGGTTATCAAAAAGATAAATGCAGAATAATATTTTCCATCAAAGCGTCCATATTCGGTACTGGGAAAATATGGCCGACGCCATCCAACCACAAGCCCTTTGCATTTGGTATTAATTCTACAAGCTTCTTTCCATGCTCAATCGGCAATAACTGATCAGCTGTTCCGTGAATGACCAGCACAGGCATGTTAAGTGTTTTTAGTTTCTCATAACGCGAGCCCGAAATACTCACGGCTTTTTGATGCTGTAAAGCGCCTCTAATACTGACACCCCTCCGTTTGCGAAGATCATATAAGACCATCTCTGCAATCTCTCTAATATCCAAATTCTCATAGCCTAACGTTGCTATTGTTTTTGCGATACGTTCCTTTATAAGATTTTTTTCACCGCCTGCTATACGGTACTTTAATAGCGGAATACCCTTTGCCAAAGAACTAAAAAAATATCCTGACTTTATGCTTGGGAGATCAGGATCTGCCACATAACCCG
Organism: uncultured Christensenellaceae bacterium; assembly: GCA_964576225.1. GTDB lineage: Bacteria > Bacillota > Clostridia > Christensenellales > SZUA-584 > SZUA-584. The sequence goes on along the minus strand of CAZNVX010000012.1, from coordinate 16,375 downwards.
ATGTCATCATCAATGTGAGAGAGTTTACCCTATCAGGGTTATTGATGGCAATTTCCTGAGCGATCATACCGCCCATTGAAAGGCCTATGATATGCGCCTTTTGAATTTCTAGGGCATCCAGCACTGCAACAGCATCTCCCGCCATATCTGAAACCAAATACGGATTCTTGCTATCCCAATTTTCTACTCGGTCAGACATTCCTGTTCCTCTTTGATCATAGCGTATGACTTGAAAATCGGAATCCACAAAAGCATGTATAAACTTTTGTGGCCATTCCAAAGCACTGCCCCCCATTCCCATAATAAGCATAACAGCTCCTTTCGGCCGACCTGCAGGAGAAATGCTCTCATACCAAATATCCAAACCGTCTGATGTAACAACACCTGTTTTACCGGCAAACAGTTCGGGCAACTGATTATTGAATACCTCATCAATAATTGTATCTGTGCCTGGCGGGAGTTTCGGCCCTGCCGCATAGAACCATATTGCTAAGCCTGCGAAAAGCACAAAAATTATGATACCTGTTATTAGCATAGTTTTCTTCTTCCTTTTAGATATTTGCTTTATTATTGAGACAGGATTTTTTATCCCTCCATTTCATAAAAGCACTTTTTTAATACTTCCAAATAAACTCCCATGTCGGTGACGACTCTCTCATAGTCTAATTCTTTTGAAGATAGTTTTGCTTTTTCTATTTCTCTTGCAGCAAAGCCTTCTATTGTCCACATAATCATATTGGTAGCAACACTGATATCCATGCCTTGTTTGAACTTAGAGTTATCTATATCTTTAAACAATTCATTAAAACTGCTGGTTTGCGCAAGCAGCTTATTTCGTTCTTCAAGACTTCTTTTTACTTCACTATCTGCTTCGGCATTGGCTGCCAATATAAAACGGAATAGTTCGGGATATCTACTGCTGATTTTGAGCTTAAGCATTGCGCTTTGCTGTATCCTATTAAAGATATCATTCTCATTCCAGTCGATTTTTTCCCAGAGCTCTTCTTGAATAACTTTTGTCATATAATCATATAAAAATAAAAACAAATCTTTCTTACTGTTAAAGTAGTGAAACAGCCTTCCTTTTCCGATATTAGCCTCTTTGACAATCTCGTTAGTCGATGCGTGCTTATAACCCTTTCGGGCAAATTCTTTCATCGCTGCATTGATAACCCGCTGCTGTTTTTCAGGCATTAAATTAAAAAAAGTTGAAATCATAACATGCCTTTCTAATCTTTTAAAATTTATAGAACTCTGCCGGACCTAATCGGTCCTGTTTCTAGCTTAGCACAATCGGACCAATATGGTCAACTCGTTTATTTAACGTTATTTCGAATGTGGAGCTATTTAGGCTGGTTACTGATTTTTAATTATCAATTTGGAATCTTTCTTGAACATCAATTTTTTCAATATGCCAATCTTGATTCTTATTTGTGCCTTCTGCTTTTTTGCTCAAGTATCCATGCGTAAAGCGGTGCTGATGCAGAAACTTCGCCTGCTCAGAGATAGCGTCCGTCAGCCGCAAGTCTTCGCGCAATAAATAAGGCACCTGGCCTGCTGGCTGACGCTGCGCTTCTCGAAGCTAATATAGATAGTAGAAGTATAGTGCGCGGAGTCCCTTCCATGTGACGCGGGAGAGTCTAAATCCCCGCGTACCTTCACGCGTTTGACAGTGAGCGGCGCTGGCTTTGGCGGTTGTTCCGGCATTCTTTGACGGAGGATTCGCTGCTTAATAGCTTCTTCGGTGTAGTTGTCACCAAGTGAACGAAGCCGCACAAACCGCTCCTTGCCCTGTGGCCGCACCTTCATGTACTTTCCACCCGTGACCACCTCATATCCCTTTTCCTTCAAACTGCGGATGCACGCCTGAAAGCTCATGGATAACATAATGGCCTGATCCACATCCTCACGAATGGCGCTGCGCCATGTACGCTGCACGACGAAAAAATGGGGGGTTTGTAAATGATGAAGATATGTATAGAGATCTTGCAAGAGTTAACAAAACTGATTCAGCAAAGGCCAGAGATTTTAGATAGGTGTATCATCTTTGTTGAAACTAGGGAATACGGAATTTATGTTCAAAATATTTGCGAACCCAATCCATGAACCTCATCAAAAACAAATGCTATACTACAGAAAATGTAGTATAAGTGTAGTATAAAAATCGGCTGTCCAGCCACTCTGTTGATCAAAATAGATAACATTGTTTTAATATCAAGCGGTTAGTCATACCGTACAATACCAAATGCAATTATCATATATAATAGTAAGGACACCGCTTGCTAAACGGTGTCCTTAAAAGCTCTATTCAGAGCAGTTATATAAACCTCAAAGCTTCAGCAGGATCAAGCTTTGCTGCTTTAAGCGCCGGTAACGTTCCGGAAATCAAGCCTATTAGCACGGATAAGCCAATGGACATCATGAGAATGAGCAAGCTCCATTCATTTTGCATGGCCTCACCGATAAGCACCGGCCCTGCATATCCTGCAAGGGCATTACCCAAAACATATCCGAGTATACCGCCGAAAAAGCATACGATTACGGCTTCGGAAAGGAGGATTTTAATGATATGTCCTTTTCTGAAACCCAAAGCCCTGAAAATACCAATCTCACGCGTGCGCTCTCTGACCGAACCCGACATCGTGATGCCCACAACCAGCATACCAATGAAAACGATCAATACCGATACGGCGATGCCAAAGCGCACCAGCCTGCCAAGCATTTCATCCCGCCTCAAGCTCTCCTGCCTTAGGCTTGATACCTGTGCGTGAGGCACACTCTCGCCGATTTCCGCCAACAGAGCATCCTCAGAACCCGCAGTATAATCAACTGACAAATCTATAACGGTTATCTCATCAGGTTTGCCATAACTGTTCTGCGCGGCTTCAAGATTCATTATTATCTGGTTATCCTCTGCTTCACCGTTTTCCGTCAATATATCTTTCACGCGAAACCCGCGGCCAGATAATATCACTGCATCTCCTTGTCTGACGTTCAGTGATTTTGCCAGTGCATTCCCAACGATAACTTCGTCATCAGACAGCTCAATATTATCGATTTCCTGACGGCGCAGGTCAATTTCTACATAATCCATCTCTTTCTCTTCAGTCTGACCAAGAGCGGGCTGCGTCTGGTCAAGAATGTCTTCATCCATCAAGCCATCGTTGCTCATAACCGTGAGCCACGGCTTGATCAGAAATTCCTGTTTCAACTCAGCGCCGATCACTGTAACCTTTTGCCCATTTTCCAACACGTCAACGTTTATCAGCTTTGGCGCTATGAGCCGAATCATGTCTCTTGATTGAATCTGAGACATTTTCTCTACATCATCGTTTGAAAGCTGCTGGATATCATAGAGTATTTCCGGCAGCGTAAATCCGCCGTAAGAAAACGTGAGCCCCCCCGAATCCGGAGATACGACCACATTTGCCCCAAACTGCGAAACCTGCTCCGTCATCTTTCTTTGCATAGAGTCAACCACATTGAACACAGACACAATCGTCGCGATTCCTATCACAATTCCCAAAAGCATAAACAGCATTTTGGATTTTCGTCTTTTGAGGTTGTTTATGACAATATTATAAAGCTTCATGCTGTCCTCCTGCCTGCCTTTACTATGTCCTCATTGATAAGCTCACCATCCTTCATGATGATCGTACGCCCTAAATATTTCGTATACTCAGGATTATGCGTGACCATTAACACAGTAAGCCCTTCGCTGTTCAAGTCCGCAAACAGTTCCATGATTTCATCACCGGTCTTGGTGTCAAGACTGCCCGTGGGCTCGTCTGCCAGTATAAGCGGAGGCGCGTTGACGATTGCCCGCGCTATCGCCACTCTTTCCTGTTCTCCGCCGGAAAGCTGATTGGGCAGTCTTTTCATCTTATTCATGAGCCCAACACGCTCCAGCACCTGCTCCGCCATTTCACGCTTCTCTTTACTTGTTCTTTTTGTGGTTGTTAGTGGCAGCATCACGTTCTCATGCGCAGTCAAGTACGGTATCAGCTGAAACTGCTGGAACACAAAACCCAGATACTCACGCCGAAAATCAGCAAGCCTTTCTGAAGAAAGCTTGTATAAATCGATACCGTCAATTTTTATGATACCCGACGATGGCGGATTGAGCGCACCTATTATAGACAACAGCGTGCTCTTTCCGGAGCCGGAGTGTCCCATGACACCCACCGATTCGCCCTTGACTATATCGAGAGAAACGGATTTAAGTGCATGGACTTCATCACCCATCGATTTGTATATTTTATTGATATCCCTTAAAGAAACCATTATGTCTTTCATTTTGTCTTCCTCCCATGCTATATGTTATATAAAACGCAGTGCTTCCGCCGGATTCAGCCTCGCAGCTTTATACGCAGGATATGCACTTGCAACCACAGCTATCAGCGCCGAAATAAGAATCGACGGCAGCAGTAATCCCGTTTGAATGGCTATATCGCCTTGCAGCTGCGCAAGATACGGGCCAGCATATATAGCCGCTGCGCTTCCTAGTACAAATCCGATGATGCCACCCACCAGGCTAATAAGCCCAGCTTCAATAAAGATGATGTTGACTATATGCATTTTGCGGAACCCTATCGAGCGGAAAATGCCGATCTCTCTCGTTCTTTCATTGATCGACGAAACCATTGTCTTAACCAGCACCAGCACCGCAATCAATAACACGATTCCGGAAAGTGCGTATCCGAATGATGCAAAGCTATCGATCGTTTCTTCTCTGAACAGCGCAGCACGGCGCAGAGGTATCACGCGGCTGGTCGGTAGCGCTTTTTCCAGACCTACCGCAATTTCTTCTATCGGGCATGCATTGCAGTAAGCCGACACCTCGATCATCGAGAGCTCGGATGGTCTTCCAAGAAGCGTTTGCACAACAGCCAGATTTGCATAAATCAATCCATCCTCCTCGCCGCCGGTTTCATCGAGTATGCCAAACACAGTGAACTCCTGATCATCCAGCATAATGGTATCTGAGGGCATAAGGCCGAGCGCTTTGGATGTTGCAGACCCTAAAATTATCGCATCCTCGGGCAAGTCTACAAAACCGAGCTCAACTTTTTCGCCCATCTGTTCTTTAAGTGAAAACCATGGTTTTTGCATAAACTCGGCCTGCGGTTCTACGCCGACAACCAGTGTTTTTTGATTGCCCGTATTGACTGCCCCAATAAGCTTTGGCGATACAATGTTGATGTATTCGCTCACCTCAGATTCATAGATCAGAGGTATATCCTCCATTGTCAGCTTCTTAATGTCATAGCTGATTTCCTTGAGCAACTCACTTCCCATGCCCATTTCCTCACTTCGTGGCATGATCACCGCATTCGCGCCGAATTCATCTATCCTGTCTCCCAGTTCATCATTCATCGCACCGATAATGCTCATCATGGCAATCACTGTTGAGATACCGATCACCAGCCCAAGCATGATAAATACGCTCTTTACTTTTCGTCTGTTTATATTGCTGAAAGCAATTTTGAATAGACTCATACCAGCTGCTTACCCCCTTTGCTAGAGTTCATAAATACGTCCGAAGGCATAGTATAGCCTCATCTCAATCTGTCCGTCTTTATAAACATAGATTTCTGTATGACAGCCGAAGTTTTTCTTTTCAGCTATAATCTCATCGCTTACCTCATCACCGGTTGTTTCATAATAGTAGTCCAAAGCTCTGCTTATCACAGTGTCTTGCTTTGGCGCCTCAGCAATTGGCTCCTCATCCCTGACAGACGCAACTTCATCCTGCAAGGCTATCGTTTGATTTGCGCTTAGTATAAACACGACAAGTGCCAGAACCGCAGCCGCGAATATTATTGAAATCCATATATACTTTTTCATCATATCTCCTCTCTTAAACCCGAGCTCTCCAGCTTAAAATCTCATTGTAATCCACAACCACATTTCCTTCTTCCACGATTGGGTTCATGTTCACCGGCGGAAGACTGCCGCAAGCCGGTACGCCTGAGATGAACTCATGCGTTTCTATATCATAGGTTGTTTTGCAGGTATCACAGACCATCGTTTCCCCTGCCAGCGAGAACTTTCTGCCCCTGCATGGCTCGCACATGCTGCTTCCCACAAAAAGCCGTCCGGTCGGCGTGATATACGCCATAAGCGGCACAAGCTCGTTTTCATCGTTTTCAACTTCAAAATAGACTATGCTGTTGCTGTCTACCTCTTCCAAAGGAATCACAACACTGCTGTCCTTGATCTCTGGTTCGATCTGTGTCATTGACACGAGCTTTCCAATATATGAGCGCGCATCAGCTACAGAATCTCCGAAATAGCTATCTTCCGCCCCCTGATTGCTCACCAAAAAAATAGCAGCGCCTGCAACCACGACAGCCAAGACAATCCCGATGTACAAGGATGTTTTGCGCCGCTGCGGCTTTGCAAACTGCTCTTTTTTGCTTTCGAATTTATTCATAGCTCTACCTCCAAAAACAGTTTTAGGTTTGCCAAAACCTTGGTTGCATTATATATAGCAATTGTGTAGAAATTATGGAGTTGAGCATAAAAAACATTTAACATATATGTTTTTATGTTTAGAAGGCATGCGGTTTAAATAAAAAAGGGCCGCACTGGCCCTAACTGAATATCATTCTATAGATTAATGGCAGGAAGCTTCAATTGCATTACCGATGTATCTGTCAATATCCACAACGTTTAGATCCAGCCATCCAATTGCAGAGCCATCCACACCATACACTTCTATCCAACCCGACTCATGGTACAAACCCAAATGAATACGCGTATCCTTTAGAATCATGATGCTGGGCTCTGTCTCGGGCTTATTGGCCACGTATTGATCCCATTGGGTCGAAAGCCTTGTTTGCTGGCCGATAATCTGGCTCGAATAGTTCAGCACTCCGTAAACAGGCGAATTTATCTCTTCAAATCCAACATTCCGTACATATTTTTTGATATGCAACAGCGCTATCGCATAATCGCCCGCGAGCTGTTTTGTATTTTTTATGCCAGCAATATAGCCTGATCCGTTGGCCTCATAAACATCATCCCAAGCGGCCAGTATCTTTGGTTCTTTATCAACATAGACAATGACGCTGGCTTTTTCCAGAAACTCATTTCCTGTATCTGTTTGCTGATAAACAACCAGCTCTTTATACGCATCATCTTTGTCAATATCTACGATGGAGCCTATAATCGAATCCCCATACCCGATGCTCCAACCAGAGTCAGCCTCAAGCTTGATTTCTTGACCGTCAATAGATATCAAAATGCTCGCATATGTGCTGTCTTCATTTTTCCTTCCGGGAAGCAAATCTATCGTTTCTTCAGCTCCGTCGCCATCAAGATCAACCTGAATGCTATCAAAAAAATGCTCATTATATTCAACATAATCATCATAATCATACGTGAACAGATATTGCAGAATATCCGGTGGAATAGCTGCGTCGTCAGCGAAAGAATATGGCTCATAGTCAATGTCATCGACTGGTGTTCCTTGCTGCTCTGCATTAGCCGTTTCCTTTGGTGCAGGCGTATCGATAACACCTTGATTATTGCTGCAAGCCCCAAGTAAAACCAGCATTGCAGTGATCAGAAATAATATCGAGAATTTCTTGTACCTGTTCAATTTAAGAAGCCTACCTTTTTAATGTTTTGTGCAGCGATGAACAAAGATGTGCATTCATCGCTCGCGCTTCAAATAATCATATAATGACTTTGTGTGGTTTTTATGAAGAAGCACAGTTAATTACTGATCTGAGCAAGAAATTGCCTTGTTCTTTGATACTTCGGATTCTTAAAGAAAACGCTCGGTTTCTCTTTCTCAAGAATTATACCCCTATCGATAAAAACCACTTCAGTTCCCACATCTTGAGCGAAGGACATTTCATGCGTGACCACCATCATCGTGATGCCGTCTCCAGCCAGTTTACGCATGACGCCGAGCACTTCCTGAACCAATTCAGGATCGAGCGCGCTCGTCGGTTCGTCAAACAGTATCACCTTTGGATTCATGGCAAGCGCCCTTGCAATGGCTATACGCTGTTGCTGCCCGCCCGAAAGCTGCGCAGGAAAAAAATCGGCTTTATCAAGTACTCCTACCTTATCAAGATAGCTTCTGGCGATATCCTTGGCTTGCTTTTTTCCAATTTGACTGACTACGATAAGCCCTTCGGTCACGTTCTCGACCGCAGTCTTATGCATAAACAGATTATAGCTTTGAAAAACCATGGCTGTATTTCTGCGGATATCGAGTATATCCTTTTTATGCAGGCGCGAAAAGTCAACTTTGATTTCACCAAGATTGAGCGTACCTTGCTGCGGTGATTCAAGCAAATTGATGCAGCGCAATAAGGTTGATTTGCCTGAGCCGCTTGGGCCTGCGATGACGGTCACGCTGCCTTTTTTGACATCTAAATCTATCTTGCGGAGAACTTTATTGTCCCCAAAAGATTTTATTAAGCCTTTTATTTCAATCACGCTATTACCCCCTTTCGTGCCTGCGAATGCGGTTTTCGCTTCTTCGAAGCAATTGCTCAAATAATATGCAGATCGCCCAGTACATCAGCGCGGCAACAATATATGCTTCAAAAAAATTGGATGTACGCGCTGCGCTGATTTTGGCTTGTCCGATTATTTCAGGTACTGATGCTGCGAAAGCCAGCGAGGTATCTTTAAGCAACGCAATAAAAGTATTTCCCATATTGGGAATGGCCACGGTGGCAGCTTGCGGTATCACGATTCTGCGCATTGTCTGAGCCGTTGTCATTCCAATGGCCTGCGCAGCTTCTATCTGCCCTTTGCTGACTGACATAACAGCTGCCCGTATTGTTTCCGAAAGATAGGCACCCACATTCAGCGAAAATGATACGTACATGAACGCAATAGCCGGTATTTGTGAAATGTCGGCCTGCCAGCCGTATGCTTCGCTCATATAACGCAGCACGAGCGGTATACCATAGTAGGCCAGAAAAATCTGTACCAATAGCGGTGTGCCGCGCATAAAGGACACATACAAGCCTGCTATCTGTCGCAATACAGGAACTCTGTAGATTTTGATTAGAGCTATCACAAAACCGATGAGTATCCCGAACAGAAAAGCGATGCAGGCAATAGAAAGGGAAACGGGTATGCCTGCCGCAACCCGCGGTATTGAGCTTATCAAGTAATCTAAATCAAGCAACCCGTTCCCCTGCATCCTATTCTCCAATCAGTATTCCTGCTGTTTTATTTCGAGTAATCCTCGCCAAACCAATCCACAGACAGCTGCGATAATCTCCCGTCTTCTTTTAGCTGCCTGAGTGCATTATCTAATTTTTCTTTCAAAAGCCCGCCGACCTCGTCATTTTTGAAAATGAAGTGTGTTGCTTGGGCCGCCACACGATCTCCCACCGGCTCTACTTCAAGGCCTTGAGCCTTTGCTTTCGCGATTGCCATAATAGGATCGTTCAGCGTGGCATCAATACGGCCGTTAACGATATCCTGAAGCAAAGTGGTGACATCCTCTTCATAATAAACAATATCAAGTATCTGGCCGTTTTCTTCATTCCAGTCCTCAAGAATTCTGGTGAATGAATCTCCAACGGTGGTGCCGATTTTCTTGCCCTGTAAGTCATTTAACGATTGAATATCCGTGCGGCCTTTTTGAACAATCAGCTGGCTGACGCAAAGCGCATATGTGTTGTCTGTCAGAAGATACTTGGCGATCCTGTCAGGATTGCTGGTAATCTGATTCGCAATCAGCTGAAACTTATCCGCATCCAGTCCCGGAAACATCGTATCCCAGGGTCCTGTCTGAAACTCAAATTTAAGCGTTGTGTCAACCGCTTCAATGAGACGAAGCACTTCAATATCATAGCCCGTCAGTACGCCTTGCTCATCCACATAGGTAAACGGCTCATAGGTACCCATCGTACCAACTCTGACTGTTATAACCTCTTGTTCTGTATCTGAAATTTGTTCGTTTTCTTCACTGCTTTTATTATCTACTATGTCGGTTTCCTGTGCTGCTTCGTTGACTGCGACACTGCATCCGCTGAATACCAGAACCAAAACCATCAATAAAGCAGCTGTTGTCATAATCTTTTTCATAAGTCACTCCTTAGAAATATTGTTTATCTTGTGAGTAATCCGGCATCCAGAACGTACTGACTGCCGGTTACAAATCGCGAGCGTGCGCTGGAGAGAAACAGCACCGCTTCGGCTACATCTTCGGGCTCAACCCATGGAACAGGAAGCAGGTTGCCTGCGGAGCGCTCCGCGATCTCCTGCGGTGTTGCCCCTTCCAAAAAAGCCAATCCGTCATTCATGGGTGTATTCACCCCAGTCGGATGAATGCTGACCACGCGAATGTGATGCGGTGCAAGCTCCAGCGCCCACGATTTTGTGAGCCCGGTTAAGCCCCATTTCGATGCGGCATAATGCGACAGCCGATTCATTCCCCTAAGACCGGCAATGGATGAATTGTTCACAATTACGCCGCTTTGCTGCTTGATCATAAACGGTATCACGTATTTCGCTGTCAGCCATGCGCCTTTCAGATTGATATCTATCATCGCATCCCACTCGTTCTCCGACAGCTCATGCGCCATACCGTAGGCACAGACGCCGGCATTGTTAAAAAGCACATCAATTTCTCCGAAGGCTTCAATGCCGCCAATCACCGCCCTTTCTACATCTTCCGTATTCCGCACATCGCCGCCAAAGATCACAGCTTTTGCACCAAGCGCTTCAATATCATCTTTTAAGCTTATAAGCTCATCAGATGTACTGTTGTTATAGGCTGGATAATCGATTGGCTTTTTAAGATCAAAGCCAATGATACGCGCACCTTCTTTAGCAAATGCCAGAGCTACCGCCCTTCCCTGCCCTTTTGCCGCACCTGTGATAAACACAGTTTTATCTTTAAATTCGCTCATTTCCTTACCTCTTTGTATAGTTTATAAGATACTCGTCAAGGTCAATTTTGAGTGCATTGTTGACGAGGTTGGTCGCTATCATTAAGCCTGCAAAAGCTGTCAGCAATACGATCTGGCTGTCAATAAAGAAGCTTTTCAGTTTTTGAAATAAAGCATTGCTCACACCATTAGAACCATTGACGCATTGACGCCCAAATTCGATCAATGCTTTTTCTTTCTCGGTCAAATTCAGATGATCAGGGTCATCTCCTGCTTCTATCAGAATTCTTCTGAAGAATGTTGAACAGATCAGACAATCGTTTTCAAAGGATATGGAATGCGCAAAAATATTGAGCTCTCTTTCGGTTAAAAACAGCAGTGCTTCGTCTCGCAAATCATACCATTGCATCAGCGCGTGAAAAGCAGGCAGTGAGTGAAGCAGCGTTTTTTTCATATTTGTGATTCGTCCGTTACGCTTTAATTGTTCGTCAAATTCTTTCTTCATAGCCGGAGAAGCAGTGTTGTATTCTGCGGGAGCAATCCTTGCCATAACACCTCATCCATTTCATAAAATCAATTCATATAAAACTTATAGGTAATATATCTTATACCATGACTCTCTAATCTCTGTCAACACAAATTTTTGATTACATATATGATTTATATGGTTTATGCCGCGCCAATCAAGTAAAGCCCGCCATGGCCAAGTATCCCACCAAGGTGTTCTCACGTGATGAGCTCATTGCATTGGCCCTTGGGGATGATTTTGATGGTTTTGACAGAGTGGTCGATACGCATATAAAGAACATGCGTCAAAAGATAGAGACAAGCGGTCATAAGTATATAAAGACCGTACATGGCGTAGTATACGCATTTGATGGGGGATAATATGAAGAAGCAAAGTCTAATAATCAAGCTGACATTATCATATTTGCTGGTTGCGTTGCTTCTCGTTGCAGCGGTCAGTATTTTTCCAATGTGTTTATGCAAAAACAGTTTGAGGGACAAGATAGGACAGGCCCTATCCAACCTGCTGTTCAACAGCGTAAGGCATACCCCGCATGGCGGGCACATCACGATAACCATTTCTCAATCAGGCGACAATGTACGCATGATGTTCGAAGATGATGGCGAAGGCATTGACCAAGAGCATCTTCCGCATATATTTGAACGCTTCTACCGTGCGGATTCTTCTCGGAGTAAGTTAATCGGTGAAAAGGTTAGAGTGCCTGGTTAAGCTGAGTGTTCTAATGTGTCTATCTTTTTCAGTATATGTGTCATTTTTATAACGTAATATCTCTTCTTCCCGACATCTTATTTAAGCATACTGAACACAAGGCATCTCAATGTCAGAACTATGTTTATATGCTGTGTTCTATACTGTTACAGGGGTATTTGCTTTGACTATTGTGCTCACTATCGTGACAATCGGCATCGTGCTGTATGGTTATTTGCTGATACACCGCATCGACAGATTTTTTGACAAGCAACCGATAAGTTCGTCTTGTTTTAACACCTCAAACATCTTTATATCATTCTATTTACTTATGCACGCCTTAGAGGGGTGTGCCCTCACTTGCCGTTGATTCGGAAACTGGGTGTCAGAACCGTGTATGAAATTTGTACTGAAAAGATGATTCTCAAACATCTACGAGGTGATTTTAATGACTCATCTTTTGATACAGCAAAGATCATAGAAGCTGCCAAAATCGAATTCTCAGAAGGAAATTGAGCAATACCGTTTCGTTAAGACATAACCATACTTATAAGTGACTTGAATAATCTTATGTATTAACGCATACTAAGAACTCTGTAGGGATTATTATCTCTTGAAAAGCTGAGGTGTTTTTAATGGTATTATGTGTTGCTGAGTTTCTGGAAAAGTCAAAGAAACCGCTGAAAAGCTTTATAAAAAAGCGCATCTCAAATGAAGCCGACGCCGAGGATATACTGCAAGATGTTTTTCTTAAACTTATAAGCAACATTGATAAATTGGCTGATAAACAAAAAATCAATGCATGGATGTTCAAGATAACCCGAAATGCTATTGTGGATTATTACAGAAAAAATAGGCATGAGGTCTCATATGAAATAATGCCGCCTGAGCCACCCGTTATAATTGAAGAAGAGGTATCTGAAAACTATGAGATTGCGACATGTCTTAAGAATATGGCAGACAAATTACCCGAAAAGTACAGACAGGCCATATGTCTCACAGTCTTTGAGAACTATACTCAAAAGGAGTACAGTCAGATCATAGGCATTTCAGTTTCCGGCGCAAAGTCCAGGGTACAGCGCGCAAGGCATCTGCTGAAGAAAATGGTTCTTGACTGTTGCACTCTCGAATTTGACGCCTTAGGAAATATCATTGGTTACAGAAAAAGAAATGAAACCTGTATGTTTTGCTAAAAATCTAAAAAAGCTTGCGTCCTCTTGTTATTATCTGCGTCTTTATTATCAGACGTATTTTTAGTAATGGGAGGCATATCATGGAGACCAATAAAGAAGACGTTCGTGAAGCAATCAGAAGAAATTATGCACAAGTCGCTGCCGAAGGTGCAGGTATGGGATGTTGTGCAGGAGGGTGTTGCTGTGGCGGTGCAGCAGCCAGCATACAGAATTCATCCAATAATCTTGGATATACGCATGATGATTTGTCTAATATTCCTCAGGAAGCCAATATGGGTTTGGGGTGCGGCAATCCCGTTGCTTTTGCCAGTCTTCAAGAAGGGGAAACTGTACTTGATCTGGGATGTGGTGGCGGTTTGGACTGCTTTATTGCAAGTCGTAAGGTTGGCAAGTCAGGCTATGTGATCGGCGTTGATATGACACCCGATATGATATCTTTGGCAAGAAGGAATTCTGAGAAAGGCGGTTTTTCGAATGTTGATTTCAGGCTTGGAGAAATCGAGCATCTGCCGGTTGCAGATGCATCTGTGGACGTTGTAATATCAAACTGTGTAGTCAACTTATCCTTAGATAAAGATCAGGTAATTAAAGAAGTATTCAGGGTTCTTAAAAAGAACGGAAGGCTATCTATTTCGGACGTTGTTGCAACAACAAAATTACCTGAACAAATAAAGCGTGATTTGGATTTGATATCCAGCTGTATCGGCGGCGCGGAATACATTGAAGACTTAAGGCAAATGCTTCAAAACGCAGGATTTACTGATGTTCGCTTAACCCCTAAAGAGAACAGCAAAGAGATCGTTGAGTCCTGGGGGCTTGCAGATGGTATTGTAGATTACGTTGCGTCTTATAACATTGAAGCCATTAAATAAATCGCGACTTAAGCTTCTGATGTCGTGAGGCTGGTTGTTTTAACACTTTTTCATCGCTAGATACTAAATGTAAAATTCGTTCCTTCTTTTTGAGTACTGACCACTTCGATCATTATTCCATGCCGATCAGCAATTTGTTTTGCGATGGAAAGCCCAAGCCCGGTTCCTTTGTTATTATCTTGTTTATTGGATTTGTAAAATCTCTCAAAAACATGAGGCAGTTCCTCAGCTCTGATTCCTGTTCCTTTGTCTGTAACAGAGACATGGTAATGGTCATTGTATAACCAAGTTCTAATCAATACGCTCTGTCCTTCATCAGAAAACTTGATGGCATTATCGAGCACTGCGATAAACATCTGTCGCAGCCTGCCGTAGTCTCCCATAATCGCAAAGTCTCGTACGGTATAATCACAGTCAATAAGCACGTTTTTATTTACAGCTATGTATTTAATGGAGCGCACAGCATCTTCGAGCACATCGGGAAGATTAAGCCGCGTTTTTTCAATGGCATAATCGGGATTCTGCAGCCGTGAAAGTTCCAGTAGATCGTTCACCATACGCTCAAGATGGATGCTTTCTGAAAGTAGCAGCTTATGATATTCTTTTACCTTACCGGGCTCGGAAACAACGCCATCATGAAGCGCCTCAAGTGAGCCTCTCATCACAGTGACAGGTGTCCGAAGCTCATGTGATATATTAGAGATATAGTCTTTACGCATCTGCTCAAGCGCGGCGCTTTCTTTTGACGCTGCGTCAAGTCTTTGCGCCAGAATATCTATATTCTGTGCCAAAGAGCCGACTTCATCATCCTGCTCAATATGAGTTTGCGCGTTATAGTCTCCGTCAGTCAACTGTTTTGTGACGCTTTCCATGCTCCTGAGCGGACGAACAAAACGTTTTGAAACGAAAACAGCGATAATGATTGAAAGCATCAACGCAACAGCCAGGCTAATCCCCAGCATGTTTATGCCCGGAGCCCACGCTGATCCGGTTCCTCCCGCATCGGTGCGCAGCAAGACCGCAGCGATGACTTGTCCGTCTGCCGAAAATATTGGCGCGCCGACCGTCACAACAGTCACTTCAAACAACGGCCCATAATCCTCGTGATATGCACCATCACCTTCGAACACAGCGGCGACAATCTCAACAGCCTCTTTGGGAAGTTCATTATAGCTGATCTGATTTCTGCCGCTGCCAACGGTAACCGATTGCGCTGTTTGATCTACGATCCATACATCGCTCATCGCGATATCATTCACAAACCGCAGGTACATGCCAAAGCCGCCGCTGCCCTGTCTCTGCCCATGCCCAGGCATTCTTCCGTTATCTGTTAAGATTGAGCCAGTTTTTATATACTCCGAAAATGTATCAGCGATGGCTGTGGCGCGTTTTTGCAGGTCAGTGCGGTAGACATATCCGGAATGTCTGGCAAACAACATCGAGAACACTATTCCTGCCGACAATGAGAATAACAGCAAAACAGACACGAAGTACAAAATCAGTTTGCGTGTGATCTTATTCTTCATTTGTGATCACCTCGAATTTGTATCCCATGCCCCAAATGGTTTTAATCTGCCAGTCCGGATGAGGATGCTTGTCCAGCTTGGCGCGAAGCCGCTTGATATGAGAATCCACCGTTCGGTTGTCACCATAATAATCATATCCCCAAACACTATCCAGTAGGTTATCTCTTGTAAAAACTCTGTTCTTATTGGTGGCCATCACCCACAGAAGTTCAATTTCTTTTTTCGTGAGCGTCACGGGAACTCCGTCTATGGTTACTGCAAAATCATCAAGACCAATCACGAGACCGTCAAACTCGAATCTTTTTAGTGTGGATTCATTCTCGGGCGTACGCTCAACCCTGCGCAGAATCGCCCGAACACGAGCCATAACTTCTGCAGGTGAAAACGGCTTGACGATATAGTCATCTGCACCAATATCAAGCCCCATAATTCGCTCAAAATCTTCTCCCCTTGCCGTAACCATAATGATTGGCACGTTGGATATTTGCCTTATCTCTCGACACACCTCAAAACCATCCTTTTTGGGCATCATCACATCCAGCAGGACGATATCAAATTGCTTTTTCGAAAACACAGCAAGCGCCTCTTCGCCGTCATATGCCGGTGCAGCTTCAAATCCTTCCTTTTTTGCGTATTCAGATAATATAGAAACAATTTGCTCATTATCATCCGCTATCAAAATGTTCGGCATACT
>CAZNVX010000011.1:0-17174 GCA_964576225.1 uncultured Christensenellaceae bacterium | reverse complement strand
CGATACAAGCAGTTGAATCTCAAGAGGAAATCATCACTCAGGATTTGGCTGTAGCTGATTCCGGTGTAGCTACGCCCGACAAAGGCGAGACTTTTTCCGGTGTGGATTACGCCCGGGGTCTTGAGGCGGTGGAAGAGCTCAAGGCGATACTGCCTGCCGGTATGACGCTGTCGCAGTTCGCGCTTAAATGGATATTGATGGCCGACGCCGTCAGCTGCGCGATTCCCGGTGCGAAAACGACGCAGCAAATGCGCCAGAACGCTGCCGCTTCGGATTTTGACGCGCTGACGCCTGAGGTGATGGCGCAGGTGAAACGGGTTTACGACACGTATATCAGAGAAAGCGTACACAGCCTCTGGTAGGGAGTAAAACCGCCATGGGACGCCCCCGGCGCGTGGCGGCAGCGGTATAAAACGCCCGTTTCCATGCTCAAAAATTGTGCTTGAATAATACGCGCATATGATTTATAATGTACATTCGTAACGGCCATCAGCGGAAACGGGGCTCGAAAAAAGTGATGACCCGCAATTCATGGAGAAGTATCGAAGTGGTCATAACGGGGCGCACTCGAAATGCGTTTGTCGGGTAACCGGCACGTGGGTTCGAATCCCACCTTCTCCGCCACTGTGGGGATATGGCTCAGTTGGTAGAGCGCTGCGTTCGCAATGCAGAGGCCAGGGGTTCGAATCCCCTTATCTCCACCAGCCGGAAGGCCGGCAACCAATATCGCGAATCCACGTCGGTGGTTTCGCTTTTTTTTAGCCGCGCACCGCAGCAAAAATACCATTCACACCTTTTTTATGTTATAATTCTTACCATAATATAAGAAAAGAGGCTAAAAGATGGCTGATATAAAACTTTTCTCATTACAAGGCGGCGTGAATGAGTTGCCATCAACATCTGTCACATTAGAAAGAGAATTACAGACGGTGATTGAGCAAAATATGCAGACATTTTTTGGTGTTACTTTTCTGAAGAGCGAGTATTCCATCACAAACGGCAGAATCGACAGTCTAGGGCTTGATGAGAATTTCTGTCCTGTTATATTTGAGTACAAACGCAGTAAAAATGAAAACGTAATAAATCAAGGACTGTTCTATCTTGATTGGTTGCTTGATCATAAGGCAGACTTTAAGCTGCTTGTTATGGAAATGCTTGGAATAGATACTGCAAATCAAATCGATTGGAGTTTGCCCCAGGTTATTTGCATAGCAAACGATTTTACAAAGTTCGATGAACATGCTGTTAATCAAATGCAAAGAAATATTAAACTCGTAAGATACAATAAATTTGGTAAAGATTTAATCCTTTTTGAGCATATTAATGCGCCGAGCGTGAAACCTGTGCTTGATACAGAAGCTATTAATGGTATTTCAAAAACTTCTCCACAAAAAACATTCTTGCAGATGTTTGATACCGCTCCAGAGAAACTAAAGAATATCTACCTTTCAATAAAAGACTACATCTTATCCTTAGGTGATGATGTTACCGAAAATCAGCTAAAACTATATGTGGCTTTTCGTAAAGTTAAAAACATTGCATGCGTGGAGATTTATGCAAGCAAGATTCTAATACATTTGAACATTGATCCTTCAAGTGTCGAATTAAAGAAGGATTTTACTCGTGATATGAGTAATATAGGTCACTACGGAACTGGTAATCTGCAAGTCTCTATCAAAAGTGAAGCCGACTTTGAAAATGCAAAACAGCTTATTGACAGAGCGTATCATGAGAACTAGGTATCGGTTTTGAGGACAAGCCGTGTCTGACAAAGGAGCCGTGAGGATGCCATACAATCTGGACTTATCCGCCATAACCGTGCGTGAATACAAGGAAATGCTCAAGGCGCAGAACTTGCTGCCGGGGCGCCGGATGCTGCGGGAGGGTATCGATCATATATTTGACCTGATCGAAAAGCAGGGTATCGGGCATATTGCGCAGCTGAGAAAGCAGCTTTCTGCGCCAAAGCGGCTGGCGTCGTTCGCGGCCGCAACGGGCATTTCTGAGGAATATCTGGTGCTGCTCAAAAGAGAAATGGGCAGCCTTGAACAGAAACCCGTGCCCATCGCGGGCTTTCCCGGCATGGATGCGGTTGTGATCGCGAACCTGAAAAGGCGGGGCATCACCACCTCGAAAGACTATTATGAAGGCGGGCCTGTTGCGGACGAGCTGTTTTGCCTGTGTGATCTGGTCAGGATTAACGGTGTGGGCACCGCCGCGGCCAAGGCGTTCTGCGAAGCGGGTTACCGGTCTGTTGCGGACATCGCCTGCGCCGATGCCGGGGACATGCTGGAGAGGGTGTCGAAGGTGAACGAGGAAAAGCAATATTACGAGGCAAGGCTGGGCGTGAAGGATATGCAGTTTTGTATTGATTTCGCGGTGCTGCTGATGAAGCGCTGTGACGGATAGAACCAATATGGTTCAGTATTATTATCGAATTGCCAGCGGATGAGAGGGGGTGATGACGGCACATGGATAAGCCAGGAAAAGACGACAACGCGCGTGAGGGGATAAAAAGGAGAATAAAACCTGTCATATGGATTGTGGCGGTGGTGGTGTTGATCGTGGCCATATCAAGAATAACCGCGCCGCCGAAAAGTGCCGAAGGCGAAACCGATATGATGTCAGAGACGCCGCCCCGGCCAAGCCTGGCGATGCCCCATGCGCCGGCCTTCACCAAGCCCCCTTATCCGCCGGTGATGACAATGCCCCCGGCGCCGACCGTAAATATTGCCCTGCCAGGCCGCCCGAAGGCAACCCTGCCGCCGTCACTTACCATTGAACCTATCGAAATACCCGAGGCGTTGATGACGGCTGGCGGCGCGGGCGCGGCTGTCAGTATACTCAGCGTGACAAGCCCTGTCGCGCCGGACGGATACGCCACCATCACGGTTCGGGGCACACCCGGCGTCGAATACAAAATCTCCGTCATCTATTCTTCGGGACCCAGCAAGGCGAGCGGCCTTTACCCGAAAACCGCGGACAGCGACGGCATGGTGTCATGGACCTGGCATGTGGGCCCGAAAACAAAACCAGGCAATTGGGAGATCATCATAACGGGCGACGGCGAGAAAGCCAAGACGCATTTTACCGTGGCGAATTAAACAGCCGCGGCTTTTATGATGCCTGCCTTGATGCAGGCTTTGCTGCTCCGGCGGGCCGCCGGGGGTCTTTGTGTTGTCATCCAACCGTTATTAATCCTGATATCATTTTGAAAATGCGATTTTATTTTACGGAAATATGCAATATTGCGCCTTTGGAATCGTCTTATGGATGTAACCGGTTATAAGGGCAAAAAGGAGGTGAGGGGGCGCTGGACAAAAATTTGATCAGGCAGATCTTCGAGGATAACTATAGCTGGTTCAAGCGGTTTTTAAGGGTTCGGTTCATCAGCCTGAACGACTATGATATTGAAGATCTGATCCAGCAGGCGGCGTTTAAGCTCCTTTATAAAGGAGAGAACCTTGCCGGTATACGCAACCTCACCTCATACGTTTATACCGCCCTTGAGAACGGCGCCAAGGATTTATTCAGAAAAAGAAGCAGGGAGACGCTCGCTTCCGAGCAATTTGAAGAAAAATCAGAAGCGCTTGAACAAAGCGTGCTGACCAAAGAGCTCAAGCACATCATCATGCTGGCGGTAGACAGGCTGGAGAAAAATCAAAAATATGTGTTTGTGGAAACGGAAATCAAAGGGAGAAGCTATGATGAGCTGGTCAGGGAGACGGGGGAGAAGCTTGGGACGCTGCTGTCGCGGAAAAGCCGGGCGGTCAAAAAGCTCAGAAGCATGATAGACGATTATGTCAATGAAGGAGGAAGAACATGAGCAACAGTGAAGAAAAATGCATGACACCGGAAGGGGCGATGAAAGTGCTTAAAGTCATCGGCATGGTGCTGCTGGGTATCGTCGCGCTGATTGCCTTCGGGTTTGTGGTGCAGCTGCTTTGGAACTGGCTGATGCCGAGGATATTCGAGCTGCCTGCCATCACGTATTGGGAGGGCCTTGGAATTCTGGCGCTGAGTTCAATACTGTTCGGCCGGCTTGGCGGCGGCTCGTCCGATGAGAAGAAGAAGGAGAAAAAAAGAAAAAATCCGATAAAGGAAGAAATTAAGCGCGAGTTTGTCAGGGAGTTTGAAAAGGAATACGGGAAAAAAGCGGAGAACGACATCGACGCGGCGCATGAGCAGATGTATGAGAAATGGTGGGAGGAGGAAGGGAAGAACAGCTTTAAAAACTATTCGGAGAACCGGGATGACACTGATTGATCACCATAAGTTTTTACCGCAGGGCAGCCTTAATATCCGGGCTGCCTTTTTTGCTGACGCTTTTGAGCGTGTTCCTGAACCAAAGCGCGTCATCTCGATTAAGGCTCTGCGTGAGAAACAGCAGGGCGGCGTAAAGCGCGGCGAGCAGCAATATTTTAACCGCCAGCACGATGGCGCTGGGCTGCGGCAGCGGCAGCAGCCGGAAGATGAGCACGACCAGCGAGCCCGAAACGGCGGCGGACAACACCGGCTTTAAGATCCATTCCCGGTATCGTATGGACGCGCGGCTGACCAGCAGCAGGCGGCGCAGGCTTAACGTGGCGTTGAGCATGGCGCTGAAATAGAGAATCAGTATATAAGCCATCAGCCCGAAACGGGGAACGAACAGCAAAATCAGCCCGATGCGGAGCGCGTAGTCGAGCATGTTGATGCGGAGCGTGCGCAGCTGCTGCCCCAGGCCGCTGAGCATCGAGTCGACCACGAAGTCCAGGTAGATCAGCGGCGTGAGCGGCGCCAGCCAGCCAAGAAGCTGCCCGATGCCGCCGCTGTGATAGATCAGCTGGCCAAAGTCGTCTGCAAACGAAAGAAAAACGGCGCAGAAAAGCAGCGACATCAGCACCGTCATCTGAAACACCCGTGAGAAAATGGCCTTGATCCTGTCTGCGTTGCCCGTGGCATTGGCGTGCGCCACTTCGGGCAGCAGCAGCGTGGCGATGGCGGTTAAGAGCCCGGACGGAAAAAACAGCACGGGCATCACCATGGCCAGCTGCCCGAACTGAGAGAGCGCGTCGGCATGGGATTCGCCGTGGCGCTTGATACCCAGCGGGATCAGTATATTCTCAGCCGTCCGCAGCGCGGCGCGCAGGCTGGAGCTTAACGCAAGGGGCGCCGATATCCGTATAATCTTGCCGGTGATTTTTTTCTCGGGCACCACGGCCAGGGAGGAGCGGCGGATGTCAAGGCAGTACATGACGAAGGCATAGACGCAGGAGAGCGCTTCGGAGATCATGCAGGCGAGTATCACTGCCAGACATGCATATTCGAGCCCTCTGGGGAGAAACGAGCCAAGGATGAGCATCACGATGGAAATGCGCACCACCTGCTCAAACAGCATCTGGCTGGACGGTTTTATGACCTTGCGGAGACCGATAAAATAGCCGCGCAGGCAGTTGGTTAAGGCCATGAAAGGCAGGCCGGGCGCAAGCACCTTGATGGACAGCACTGTTCGCGCATCGCCCAGCAGCGAGATGCCGATAAAACCAGCCAGAAGATACAGCGCCACGCCCACCGCAAGGCCCAGGCAGGCGCTGATGACGACGGCTTTGCGCAGCACATCCGATATGGAGCGGCCGTGGCTTTGAGCGGCGGATTCGGCAACCAGCCGGGATACCGTGAGGCCCACGCCCGACGCGGCGAGCGTGCCGGCCAGTATGTAAACAGAGCAGATCAGCTGATAAAGCCCAATGCCCTCCGTGCCGATAATGCCGGACAGCCAGGCGATAAAAAATACGCCGGCCAGGCTCAGCAGCTGGGAGGTCAGCGTGAGTATCAGGGTGTTGGCCAAAAAGTTTTTTTTCATTGTCACCGGTCCGTCAGCATCAGGGGATATTCAATAGAATATATGATGCGGGAGCGAGACAAAGACTTGGCTGTTCAGGAGCGCATCAGAAGGCGGGCGCAGCCCTGACGGCTGTCCCCTTACGAGTGGTGCGCAGGGGCAAAGGGCGCTAGGCTTCGCTTTGGCGGATATCGAGCAGGCGGTTTTCGGCCTGGCGCTTAAGCAGCGGCGCGCCGGCCCGGTTTATTTTGGCTTTGAAAAAGAAATCCTTGGCTTCTTTAACGCGGCCCTGGCTTAAGCAAAGCTCGCCGATGATCACGCAGAGCTGCTGATCCTGATTCGCGGGAATCTCAATATTCTGATAGACATACAGATAGGCGTCCAGCGCCTGCCTGGCCGTGTGCGCCGCCATTGCGCTGTCCTGGCAGTCCTGATAGATGCGGGAGAGCTTCAAAAGAAGCTTGGCTGTGATCAGATGGTGCTTTGTGAAGCAGCGCGGGGCGCAAAGCAGCGCCAGATAGTAGCCGGCGAACACGGCTGCAGCGTCGGTCGCGGCGCCAAAAGCTGCGCCGCAGCTGCCCTTTATGACCTTTAATTCTTCCACCGCGCTGGTTTTTGGCTTGTTGGGGCTGTCAAACATATCGGTCAGCGCGCTGTACAGACAGTGCGGGCAGGTGATGACATCGTAGTAAAGCGGCTCGACCCCTTTATAACGGGGGCGCATATCGCTGTCCGTGCTTTGCAGCACCAGCTTGGATGGCCTGACTGTCGGGAACGTAAAGCCGTTATTGCACAACGGGCAGGTGTATCCTTTATCCATCAGGCAGGCGGGATCCTGATTGTCCGGCGGCAGTGAATAAACCCCGTGTCCTTCAGGGAACAACGTGAAGCTGTCGCGGCTGGCTGCGGGCGCTGACTGGGTTTTGGCGGTATCCGGCTGTGCTTTAAAAGGCGCAGCCGGCGCGGTGGCTGTGATATTTTTTTGCGCAGCCCTGGCCGAAGGGGCTGTTGTTCTGGCCGGGGCGCCTGCGGCATAAAGCCGGGCGCACAGGGCTTTGATCAGCTCATGGGTGATCGCGGGTTCAACGCGGATGAAAGCTTGCACGGTCTGCCGGCTGACCGGCAGCGTGATCAGCTCCGTCAATGCGACGACGGGGGCGGGCATGCCTGTATTCAGAAAGAGCGGGGCTTCGCCGAAGAAGTCTCCCGGGCCGAGCCTACCGGACAGCTCCCGGGAATGGCCGTTTTGGCCGACAATACCGGCTTCGCCCTGCAATATGATATGCATGTCGGCTGTGCTTGTGTCAAACACAGTGCCCTGTATGTATTTTTTCGCGCGTGATACATTGTTTAAAACTGAGATGTCGATCATCAGATGCCTCCAGCCGGGGATACTCGGGCATATTACCCTGCATCGTTTTTATCGGTATTCTTCGGGCATCACTTGAGCGGCAAACGCAAAAAACCGGCGCCCACTTGACAATTCCGGTTTTTATAACTACAATATAAAATATAGCATTAATATTTAAATTCTAGAATGCACTATTAAAAGAGGACGCTGTTATGAAAAAATCACTCACTAAGCCCGAATGGGTTATGATGTCGGTGCTGTGGGAAAACCCCGAAATGACGATCTCCGGTATCATCGCGGCCATGAACGACAAAATGGACTGGAAATATAATACCTATGTGACTTATGCGAAACGCCTGTGTGCGAAAGGCCTGGCCGCTTACCGCACTTATGGAAGGGATAACTTCTATTATCCGCTGGTAGACAGAGAACAGTGCATCATCGCTGAAAGCGAGAACATCATCGACAAAGTCAGCGACCGCTCGATGAAGGCGCTGCTGATTCAAATGATAAAGGGCAGTGATTTGTCGCCTAACGACCTGACGGAGATTAAAAAGCTCATTGATGAACTCAACAAAGAAGGTGAAGGGGAATGACAGCCATACTGAACGTGCTGCTGGAAATCACCATCTATTCGGCCATGCTGTATGGTGCGATTCTGCTTTTCAAAAGGATATTTCACAAACACATCTCAGCGGTCATAAATTATGCGGTCTGGGCACTGCTGATCATTCGCTTAATCATGCCAATAACCATTGACAGCGGCTTTTCACTGTTTAAGATACCGGAGCCCGCTCCGCCCGTGGTTTATCCGGTCGACAGAACGATTGCGCCTCCTGCGGCGCCAAACAGTGATTCGTCGGTGATGCCTCAAACGGCGTTGCAGCACACAGCATCTTTTGAGATTGAGAATACAAATACAAACGCGATCCATCAGCCTGGCCCGGTGCCGTCTGTTTATACAAAAATCGACTGGCAAACGGCCCTGGGGCTGCTTTGGGCGCTGGGCGTCCTTGTTTGCATGGCGTATGCGGCGGCACTTGGCAAACGGCTGA
Source organism: uncultured Christensenellaceae bacterium (assembly GCA_964576225.1). Classification (GTDB taxonomy): domain Bacteria; phylum Bacillota; class Clostridia; order Christensenellales; family SZUA-584; genus SZUA-584. The sequence goes on along the minus strand of CAZNVX010000011.1, from coordinate 8,944 downwards.
ACCGGCAGATCAGGCTGAGAAGCCGGGAGGTTCCGCCTTATATCATTGAGCTCATAGAAGCAGCAAAACAGGATTTGGGCATAAAGGACAAGATACAAGTCACCATGCACGGCTGGCTGAATTCTCCCGCACTATCTGTGGCGCTGCGCCCGCGGCTGCTGCTTCCGGCCGGCATGTTGGAAATGGACTGCCAACAGATCGAGCTTGGCATACGGCACGAATTAACGCATTACAGACGCAAAGACCACCTGACGACCTTGCTGCTGGTAGCGCTTCGCTGTGTCTACTGGTTTAACCCCATCGTATGGCTGGCTTTCCCGCAAATACAAACAGATATGGAAACGTTGTGTGATGTAAGTGTCACGGAGCGCCTTGAAAAGACGGAAAGGCTCCGCTACATCAATACGATGGTTGAATTGAGCTGCAGGCCAAAGGGGGGATACATTCTTGGTATGGGGATGCACAATGGCCGCAGGGCATTGGAAAAGCGGGTGAAGGGGATGTTTATGAAGAGAAAGACAAAGATTTCCGTTCGCATGGGGGCGGCCATAGCGGCCGGGATAATGCTGATGACCTGCTTTACCACCGCTTGTCAGCCCACGCCTGAAAAGGGTATCGTGGTTAACAAAGGCGATGGGAAACTCCAAGAGAAGATTTATAATGAAGGAGAAACCTCCGGGCCATATGAAGCGCCGGCCACATGGCAGGATGAACTGGTGGAAGGTGAATTAAATCTGTTTATTGATGCAGATATTGAAACACCGAATACGAACGGCCTGCCCGTCGCTCTTATAGAGCCTGACGAAATCACGGATGGTGATGCGGCAAGCTTAATCAATGCGCTGACGGCAGGAAATCCCGTCTTCGCCTTACAAACGCAAATTACGAAAGACATTTTAGAAGCCGAAATATTGGAGATAAAACAGGTGATTAATGATCCTGATTCGGATTTTAATACGGTGACAAAAAAGGATAACCCCGAAAGATATGAACTAAGACTGAAAGAATTACAAGAAAGACTGGAGTTGTTGACTGAGCAACATAAAGATGCTCCTCAAAGCCAAATAAAATCTGAAATTGACTTAAGATTTATTCCGGAAACAGAAATATATCCACGACTTTCTGAGCTTAACGACCCGCCTGATGGATTGGGTATAGCGGGGTATACCGAGAAAGATGACGGCAGGTATCAGCAAATCTCGTTTAACAAACCCGCAGCAGCGCCGTATTATGATCAGTATATTTCTTATTATAGATTGGACTTTGGTCAGATAGACTCTCTTTTTACGTCAACAACGACGTCGAACCTTAGAAATTGCAAGCTGACATTGGATGAAGCCTGCCATATTGCCGAAGAATTTTTAAACAAGCTTGACGTTCAAGATATGGGGTTATCCCTTGCTGCTTCCGCTGTTCAATATAACCCGGAATATGATGAGGGCAAAGAGATAATCAATGAGTTTTCCCAAAGCTATGTGTTGTATTACACCCGGAAAGTAAATGGCGTTCAAATCACGCACCAACTCAATCAACCGGACCCGGCACAGCAATATGATGCGTATTGGCCGCAGGAGCTGATCGTGATGGCCGTAAACGACTCCGGTGTGACGCAATTTTCTTGGGTATCGCCCATAAGCGTAAAAAGCATCATAAACAGCCATGTAGAGCTGCTGCATTTTTCTGAGATTCAGGAAATATTCAGGAAAAATATTGGCATGAATATCGACTATTCAGATAATGACCCCAATATTACCGGCCGGGAAATCCATATTAACAGAGTGGTTTTGGGATTGACAAAAATAAAACAAAAAGACAGCCGGGAACATATTTTAGTGCCTTCATGGAATTTCTTTGGCTATGAGATAAACAAATATGACGGCCCGCAGCCCGGCGGCTACATACTGGATGAGAATCATACCTATACCCAGGAGGCTGTTGGCCAGAGCTTTCTGACAATCAATGCTGTAGACGGGAGTTTGATAAACACCGATGTTGGCTACTAGCTATTTGCCAATAACCAGGCATTTTTCCGGCATGCCCGGCTACCCATAATGGGTCTATTAAAGCATAGCCTTGACAATGGCTGCCAAGGATACGGCATTGTTGTTTAAATCCGGCGAACGGTGTAGAATAATGGCATCCTGATTCGCACAAAGGAGAAATAGCGCTTGAAGAACAGAGGCCGGATTTGGCTGACCATCTGCGTGATGCTGGCTGTGGGCGGCTGTGCGCCTGCCGGGACGGACGGCTCTGCGGCGCATCAAACGGTGCTGCCGCCGTCCGCGGTGGCTCCCGCACCTGCGGCAACGACCGCGCCGCCTCAGACGGCAAGCAGCCCGGCGCCCACGGCCGGGCAGCAGCCGACCCCGATGGCCGCGCCCGAAGAAGAAAGGGTGACACTGGCGGACGGGTTTTATTCTATACGGCTCAATGATCAGATCAAGGAAAGGATCACCGGCATCAGCTATCCCAAGGATGACAAGGGCATCAGGATCAGCCACGACGACCTGCGCTATATCCGCATCCGGCACTATGATTTTGACGGAGCGGTGCACGACGGTGAGCTGATTGTGCACAAAAAGCTGGCGGACGAGGTGATGGAGATATTTTATGAGCTCTATAAAGCCCGATACCCGCTGGCGTCGGTGAAGCTGGTGGACGATTTCGGGCAGCCGGGCGACGATACGCTTTCGATGGAGGCCAACAACACCTCCGCTTTCTGCTATCGCCGCGTGGCGGGGTCGAAGACGCTGTCCCGCCACAGCCTGGGCGCGGCGATCGACATCAACCCGGTGATGAACCCGTACATCGACGGAAACCGCGTGGCGCCCGAAAACGGCGCGGCGTATGCGGACCGGTCGCTCGGTCTGCCTGGTATGATTGATCACGACGATTTGTGCTACAAGCTGTTCAAGAAGCATGGCTGGTCGTGGGGGGGAGACTGGAAGGGCGACAAGGATTATCAGCATTTCTCCAAGAACGTCGGGTAAACGAGGGGCGTTCAAACAGAAAAAAAGGCCCCGCTGTGCTGCGGAGCCGTTGGGCTGATCAAGTATGCTTTTCTTTCAGGCTGCCTTCTGCGCGGCGGATTTCCTGAAGCGATTTGGTGTATGGCTTGTTGTAGACGGCGCAGCCCACGTTCTTTTGGCGGATCAGGAACTCGATGCAGTTGTCGCAAGCGATGCACCATTTGATATCGTCCTCACGGCCTTCCAGGTATTTTTTAGGCAGCAGCGGATCGGCCAGCGACTGACGGCCCAGCGCGATCATGTCTGTCACGCCGTCGCGTATATTTTTGTTGCCCCAGAACGCCGTGGTGTTCTCTTCCTTGTTGCGCGCCTGCAGCTTGTTGTTGCCTTTGTTGAACACCGAATATGCGGAGCCGATCAGCACGGCCTTTTTGAGCACATCCTTGCCGGCCTTTTGAAAGGTGTGGTGCAGATAAACCTGGTCGGGAATGGCTTTGTCCGGCTGGGACAGCGCGAGCGTGATGGACGGGCTGCCGGCCGACTGGATGATAAAGCTGGCGCCGCGCTCCTCGAGCCCCTTGATTAAGTCGAGCGGCTCGGTTAAGTCGATGATGGCGGTATCCGGCCCGGCGCTGCCCTGCCCGCCCGGGAAGCCTTCCCAGAACGAGACCTTGGAACCGATCAAAAAGTTCTTGTCGTTCACGGCGGCGGTGACCCTCTCGATCAGATCAAACGCGAACTGCCGTCTCTTTTCCCACGGGCCGCCGTATTTCCAGTTGCGGTCGTTGTACGGGCGCAGTATCTGAGACCCCAGATACCCGTGACAAAGCTTTAAGTCGACGCCGTCCGCACCGGCGTCATGCGCGATCTTGGCGCTTAAAACGAATTTGTCGATGATCTTGTCCACGTCGTCTTCGCTGAGCACGTCTCCGCCGAAGCCGGCCAGCGGCTTGATGCACACGCGGCGCGAGAAGGCCGGGTGACTGAGCTCGCCCGAGTGCGTCAGCTGGAAAATGAAGAGCGGCTTGCTGTTGACCTCGCGCATTTTGGACACGAACTGCTCAAGCGGTTTGGCGTTATGCGGCATGATGGACAGCTGAAACTCGCGCGAGCGGTTTTCGTAGCCCACGGTGATCGCCTCAAGCACGATGATGCCGGCGTCGCCTTCAAACAGATTGGTGTATCTTTCGTATGTGGGGGCGGTGGGGTTGCCCTGCTCATCCGAGTCGCAGCACTCCATGGCGTTGATCACAAAACGGTTGGACGCTGTTTTTGTGCCAATTTGTATTGGCTGGGCCAATGGTTCATCAGTTCTCATATCGCGACCTCCATACAGTTATTGATACTAAAAGTATAGGGGAAGCGCCCACGCGGCACAATCCCAAGCTAATACGGGTTTATACCAGCAGAAACCTGGTATCAGTCCAGCGGGATATGCGAGCGGATCAGATAGGCGCGCAGGTTGTCCCGACCGGGCGCAAGGCGCAGCTTGGCGCGGATGTTGGCGCGGTGGAAGTCCACCGTCTTTTTGGACAGGCACAGCGCGTCGGCAATTTCTTTGGAGGTGCTGCCGGACCGGATCATGGCCATGATCTGTATCTCGCGCGAGGTGAAATCGGTCAGCCCGGCGGGGGCGGACAGGTAAGGCGTGACGATGTTTTCAAACAGGGTGTCCAGAAACGATATCATGTCGTACTCAGCCGGTTTTTCTGAAAAGGCGTCGCGTATCTGGCGCAGCACCGGCTTGATATACTTTCTCACGTTGCTTTTAATGTTGTCCTCAATCTCTCTTTTTTCCATTTCCTTTTGCTCGATGTATGTTTTGAGCAGCTCGTTCTGCGATTTGATATGGTGCATGTCCTTTTCAATGGTGCTGATTTTTGAATAGAGGTCCACTTCACAGGTGATGTCCTTGACATATTCAACGATGCCGACGATATGACCCGCATCCATGATGGGAAAACCCTGCAGCTCGTGCCAGCCGGAGGCATGGCTGTCTTTCATGTAATAGGACACGATATCGCGGTGGGCTTTCTGGGATTCGATGGCCTTGACGATGGGGCAGTTGCCGCAGGGTTCTTTCCTGTCGTGATAGGCGGCGTAGCATTTTTCGCCCACAAGACGCGGCTTATGGGCATACCATTTCTGCATCGTAAAATTGACGCGCATGATGGACAGGTTGGTATCAAGTATGCTGATGCCGTCCTCAATGGAGTTGAACAGGTTGCTTTCGTGAGCGAACGCCGCGTCAATTTCGTCTTTGACAAAAAACTTATTGGGGTTGAATATGCGGGTGTTGTGCTCCCGGTACATTTCAATGGCCTTGCGGAACTCCATTGGACGATGACCTCCCGACAAGCTATACAAAATAATTGTATCAAATAAAAGCAACCTGCGCCAGCCTGAAGTGTGCCTGTATTATTCCTTTTGTTGATAGGGACGGGCGTAAAGATCCTTTTTCTTCAGGCCGTTTTTGCGCGCCATACCAAACCAGCCGCGGTTGCCCATGAACAGGTAAAACCTTTGCGGGATAGGAACCGGGATGGAAGCATGATCTGACGGAGTATCCAGCGCCATGTGCGAAAAAGCCGCATCCAGCTGCGCGACAGCTTTTTTCATGAAGGGTGCTTCGCTGGCTTCGGTGATCAGGCTGCCGCCGCCGATGCTGACACCAAAACGAAAAGACGCCCCCACATGGCGGCAGAAGCTTTGAATCACACGGATGGCTTCCCCGTTGATGTCCGGCTCCGGAAAGCCGCAGTTGACGAGAGCGTATATCCTCTGGGGACGGGGGAGGCCGCCGCTGTGCGCAAGGCGGGCGGCGTAGCCCTCCAGAAAGCGCATCAGCATCGCGGGGACGCAGAAATAGTAGAGCGGAAATATGAGCAACAGCCCATCCGCGGCGCGCATCGTATGGTAGTCGTTCCCGCAGGCGGGGTCTTTGAGGCTGCGGCGCACATGGATCACATGCGTCTTGAGCCCTGCTGCCTGAAAACGCGCCTGCGCCTTTTGGGCCAGCGCGCCAGACACCGAACGTTCCGTGGTTTTGGGGCTGCCGTTGATGACGACAAAATTTCTGATTTCACTGCTCATAACAATCCCTCTGTTCTTTCTAAGCTTATTTGTTGCATTTGGGACGCCAGACCAAGAGCCGGGTTGAACACAAACGCGTGCGCGCTGCGCCGGTGCTTTTGGGTGATATCGGCAAATAACCCAGCGTCCTCTTCGGACACGTCATCTCCGTAGCCGATGAACACAGAGATGGGGTACCGCTTGTAACGCGGCGGGTGCATCGTGGAGCCGTTGGGCCGGACAATGAAAAAGGGCAGCATGTTGGGCAGGCCGCGGTCGATAACGGTTTTGATGCTGGCGCTGAACTGGCCGAATACCACGGGGGAGAGATAGATAACGGCGTCGCTGTTCATGATTGCGCGGTTGATGTGGGCAATATCGTCGCGCAGCACGCACTCGCCGGGGGTTTTGACCCAGCAGCCAAAGCAGCCGGCGCAGTATGCCAGATCGTCCCGCCCGACGGCGATTTCCTCGATATCGAAGTTTTCCAAATATGACAGGAGTTCTTCGCGAAGCTGATGATACTGCGGTGTTTGATGGTCTTTGTCGGAAATAATAACGGCCTTCATGTTTTCCCCTCCATTCAATGTTTACGATGTAAACATAACATAAAATGTTTACTGTGTCAACATAGTGTGGTATTATTTTTTTACAGTAATCAGAAACACCGGGCGGGAGGATGACGGGCATGACAAAAGAGCAGTATCATCACGGGGATTTGAAAGCGGAGCTGATAGAAAAAGGGCTGGCGCTGCTGAGTGAGCAGGGGTATGCGTCTTTTTCGCTGCGCCGCGTGGCCAAAGCGTGCGGCGTCAGCCAAACGGCGCCATACCGGCATTTTAAAGACAAGGACGAGCTGGTCGGGGCGATACTGGACCAGGCCATGACGGCTTTTAACACGAGCCTGGAGAGGGCGGTTAGCAAGCATGACGGCGACCCGCGGAGCCAGCTTAAGGAAATGGGCGTGGCCTATATCCGCTTCTTCGCGGAGAACCCGGAGTATCTGCGGCTGCTGTTTGTGAACGACTTAAAGCGGACAAAGGACGCGCATGGCTTTGACGACACGGCTCATATGCAGCCGGGTCACGCATTCGCGACGCTGTTTCGCACGGTGCGCGCTTACTGCGCCGCCTATCCGGACAACGGCTGGAAGGAGCAGGAGCTGACGCTGCTCTGCTGGGGGCTGGTGCATGGCATAAGCGTGATTATGGCCAGGGATGAGCTGCCGTTTGGCGGTGATTGCCTGAAGCTGGTGCACAGCATCATGTGGAATGAGAAGTTTCTGTCATGATATTACCATTTAAGATCAGGGGTGCTTTGTGGTATGATAACAGGGCAAAACATGCGTGGAAAGGACGGGAATGTGAATGACATATGTGGAGAGCCTGTTTGGCCTGAAAGGGAAAGTGGCGCTGGTGACGGGAGCCAGCCGCGGCATTGGACAGCATGTGGCGGTGGGGCTGGCGAAGGCCGGTGCGGATGTGGCGCTGATCGCGCGGTCTGACTCGCAGGAGACGGTGAGCCTGATTGAGGAGGCGGGCGGACGCGCCTTTTTCATCGCGGCGGATGTGACAAGCGAGGCCGAGGTGGATGCGGCGATGGCGGCTGTGCTGGAACGTTTCGGTGCACTGGATATTGTGTTTAACAACGCCGGTATCTGTATTCACAAATCGACGCTGGAAGCAAGCATTGAGGAGTTTCGCAAGGTGATCGACGTGAATCTGACGGGCGAGTATATTGTGGCGCGCGCGGCGGGACGCATCATGATCGAGCGGGGGACAGCCGGCAGCATCATCAACATGGCGTCTATGTGCGCGGGCGTGGTGGTGGTGCCGCAATGGCAGTGTTCGTATAACGCGTCCAAGGCGGCGGTGGTGCACATGACGCGGTCGCTGGCGCTGGAGTGGGCGCCGCACGGCGTGCGCGTGAACAGCATCAGCCCCGGGTATATCGCAACGCCCATGGCGACTGAAGTGCCAAAAGAGCTGATTGACGCATGGCTGCCGCTGATACCCATGCACCGCATGGCGTCGGCGGAGGAGCTGATGACGGCGGTGCTGTATCTGGCCAGCAGCGCATCGAGCTATACGTCGGGCAGCGATGTGGTGGTGGACGGCGTGTACACCTGCCCGTAACAGCGCGGCGGCGGTCGCCAGAATCGGTGGCGATTTTGTATCTCGGCTTATTGATTTATCTGTTCCGGCAGCCCGCTGACGGCGACAAGCCTGTCAAACAGCCCGGTGTTGTCATACGAGCCGCCGAAGGCCGGTGCACCCGCGCCCATGGCGTACACGGGCACAGGCAGGCCGGTGTGGGCGTATGAGGTCCAGCCGATGCCCGCTTTGCTGCCAAGAATATGCGTCAGCGTGACGGTCAGCGGTTCATAGCCCCCATAGAGCAGAGCCGTTTCCTCGTTTTTAGTGCGGTCTTTCGCAGGCTTGACGGTTTCATTGAAGGCCCGCTGCAGCTTTTTGTATTCTTCATCGCTCAGCACGAGCGCGGCATTGGCCGTTGACGCGTCTGCATCGTTCGGCGCGATCAGGCCGAAGGACTGCTTCACCGCGGGCATCACGCTGGCCAGGGTGATGTCGGACCCTTCTGATTTGATCGCGGTAAGGATATCGTTGAAAACAGAGTATGATACCTGCTGGGCGTCCAGCAAGCCCAGGTTGGTTTCATAACCCATGGCGGCACTGCCCACCGACATGCCGCCCGTTTCATGGTCCGCCGTGACCAGAATCAGCGTTTCGTCCGGATGCGCAGCCGCGAAATCGACGGCTTGCCCGACGGCGTCCGCAAACGCGAGCACCTCCTTGACCGCGGCGGCGGCATCGTGGGCGTGACAGGCCCAGTCGATCTTGCCGCCCTCGCACATCATGAAAAAGCCATTTTCGTTATCCAGC
>CAZNVX010000010.1:284-17471 GCA_964576225.1 uncultured Christensenellaceae bacterium | reverse complement strand
TCAATGCCCGCCCGCACCTCAATGCGGCCGGCATACGTCTCTTTGGCTTTATCGATACATGACAGATAATACCCCACATGGCGCCTGTTGATACCATAAAGCGCATGCCCGACGGAATGATCGGCAATGCCGATGGCCTTAAGGCCCAGCGCTATCGCCGCCGCTGCGTTGTCGTTCACGCTGCCGGCGCCATGGCTGAACGTGGTGTGCGTGTGGTAATCCGCGGTCAGTCTCATCGCTCACCCATGATCTTAACCTCAGGTGTCAGGTGAATGCCGCTCGCCTGAAACACGCGCGCCTGCACCTCTTCAATCAGCGCGATCAGCTCTTCAGGGCTGGCGCCGCCCCGGTTGATTACAAACCCCGCGTGCTTTTCGGACACTTCCGCGCCGCCGATGCGCAGGCCCTTGAGCCCCGTCTGCTCGATCAGCGTGCCTGCGTAGCCGCCTTCCGGCCGTTTAAAGGTGCTGCCCGCGCTAGGGTATTCGAGCGGCTGCTTGCTGCGGCGCCTGTCATTGAGCTCGCGCAGCCTGTCAAGGCTCTCCTCCTCGCAGCAGGGCACCAGCCTTAAACGCACGCCGGTCACAATCATCGGCACCGCCTCGAGTATGCTGTGCCGGTAACCAAAATCCATCTCCCCGCGCTGCAGCACAAGATCACCCGAAGGTGATGATAAAAACACCTCTTCTACAAAATCGGCAATTTCACCGCCGTATGCGCCCGCATTCATGGTCACCGCACCGCCCAGCGTGCCGGGTATGCCGCCCAAAAACTCCGCGCCGCCCAGACAATGCGCCGCGGCCTGATTGACCAGCGCGGCCAGCGGCGTGCCACATTTGGCCACCACACACTCGCCGTCAAATTCAATGCCGGAGAAATTATCCGCCAGCTTCATCACAATGCCGCGGATGCCCCTGCTGGTCACGAGCAGGTTGGTACCCCGTCCCATCACGAATAAAGGACAGTCCAGATAACGCGCCGTCTTTATCACCAGACGCACTTCTTCCGCTGTACCGGGCAGCGCCATCACATCCGCAGGGCCGCCCACCTGAAACGACGTGTGCGAGGCCATCGGTTCATCGCGCCGCACATCCTTGATATGATCGGATAATATCTCAAATGCTTCTTTCATCCTTCACCCCCGGTTTCCATTAGTGTACACCACAGCGTATCGAAGTACAATATCTATGCATCAGCATCGTCGGATTCGGATTCAAAATACGCCACAACCGCTTGAGCGGACCGTATATCCATGCCGGGCACATTCGCTATCTCATCAAACCCGGCGGAACGTATGTCGCCCACCGTATCAAAATGCCTGAGCAGCGCCTTGGCTCTGACAGCCCCCACATGCGGAATCTTGAGCAGCGCCGAATCCTCCACCTTATTAAGGCGCAGGCTGCGGTGATATGTGATGGCGAACCGGTGCGCCTCGTCACGGATGCGCGTCAGCAGCTTTAAAGCGGGGCTGCCTTTGTCCAGCACCACCGGCTCGCTTTGGCCGACGACAAAAACCTCCTCCTCGCGCTTGGCCAGGCTGATGAGCGGCAGCTCCTCCAGCCCCAGCGACGCCAGCGCGTCATACGCCGACGAAAGCTGGCCCTTTCCGCCGTCCACCACAATCAGAGACGGCAGCTCGTCAAAACCCGCCGCGCCTTGAAGCGCGCGCTTTAACCGCCGTGTGAGCACCTCGCTCATCGACGCGAAATCATCTGCGCCTTCCACCGTCTTGATACGAAAACGCCGGTACGACTTCTTTTCAGGCTTCCCGCCTCTGAACACCACCATAGACGCCACCGAATCGGTGCCCTGCGTGTTGGAAATATCATAGCACTCCATCCGGTCGATGTCGGACGCAAAACCCAGCGCATCTCTGAGCAGCGCGAGCGCGCCCGTGGTGTTGTCATACTCACGCTGCAAACGCGCCTGCCGGCGGACGAGCGCTTCCTTCGCATTGCTCAGCGCCATGTCCACCAGCCGGCGGTTATCTCCCTTTTCCGGCACGTGAAAGGCCACCTTCGACCCGCGCACCTGTGTGAGCCACTGCTCGATCAGCTCCTTTTCATCCGGCTCCGCCGAAACGTAAATCTGTTTGGCCACGCCGGATACGCTGGAGTAATACTGCTTTAACGCATGCGCCAGCACACTGGGCGCCGCCTCGCCCGCGCAGCTGATAAAAAAGCGCTCGGTATGGTTCAGCTCGCCCCGGCGCACAAACAGACCCTGCACCACCGCCTCGTCGCCCTGCTGCCACACCGCGAACACATCCTTGTCGTTGAGATCCGGGAACGCCGCCTTCTGCTTCTCAAAAAGCCGTTCGAGCGCCTTTATCCGGTCGCGTATCATCGCAGCCTTCTCATATTCCATATTCGCGGATGCGGCGTTCATGTCCACTTCGAGCTGTTTGCGCAGCCCCTTGTGCCGGCCCGACAGAAAATCGGCCACCTCGCTCACCATGAGCTTGTATTCGTATTCGCTGACCTTTCCGGCGCACGGCGCGAGACAGCGTCTCATTTCATAGTTGATGCACGGACGGCGTTTTCTGCCATCGGGCAGATCCAGCCGGCACGTCCGCACCGGAAACATCCGGCTCACCGTATCGAGCACGTCGTGCAGCACATGCGCCGCAATATATGGACCGTAATATTTCGCGCCGTCGTTCTCCACCTTGCGCGTGACGCGGACGCGCGGATACTTTTCGTTCAGGTCAATGCGGATATAAGGATAGTGCTTGTCGTCGCGCAGCATGATATTGTAATATGGGCTGTATCGCTTGATCATGTTGCATTCGAGTATGAGCGCCTCAATCTCCGTACCCGTCAGTATATAATCAAAGTCCGCGATCTCAGCCACCAGCGCCTGCGTTTTGGCATCCTTGCGCGAATTCTGAAAATAGCTGCTGACACGGTTTTTCAGCGCCAGCGCCTTTCCGACATAGATGACCTGGCCTTCGGTGTTTTTCATCAGATACACGCCCGGCGTTTTGGGCAGGCTTTTGAGCTTCTCGCGGATCTCATCCATATCAATACCCGAGCTCGATGGCTTTTGACAGCACCTTCCTGGCCGCCGGCGCCGCGTTCGACCCGCCCGACCCGGCCTTTTCCATGATCACGGCGATGCAGAGCGGGTGCGCCTCATCTTCTATAAAACCCACAAACCAGGCGTGCGCGGCCTTTCCGTCCTTATCGGCAATTTCAGCCGTCCCCGTTTTGCCGCCCACCACATGCCCTTTAAGCGCCGCTTTGCTGCCCGTCCCGCTCTCCACGGCGGCAATCATCATGGCACGCAGCGTCTGAGCCTGTGACGCGTTTATCGGCGTCGCCGCCGCCCTCGGCGTCACGCTGTGGGTTGTCCGCAGGCTGTCGGACACCGAATAAAGCAGCTTGGGCTCCATCATCACGCCGTCGTTGGCAATCGCTCCGGCGATCATGCAGGCGTGCAGCGGCGTCACAAGGTCGTGATACTGGCCGATAGCCGACCACGAAAGATTGGTGGCATCGTCCGTGGGGCTGTAGACGCTCTTGCCCATCATCACATCATCAAACATCATATCCGTGTTGAACAAAAATCTGTTGGCCGTCGCCGCAAGCTTTTGCGCGCCCAGCTTCTGGGCCGCCTCGGCAAAATACACGTTGCACGAATGGCGGATGGCATCCTTTAGGTTCTCATCCTTGTGCTCACCGGTGCATTTGATGGCCTTCCCGCCTATGTCGGTGCTGCCCGTGCACACCGCTTCAAAATCTGCCAGCCCGTTCTCCATCAGCGATGCGGCCGTGATCAGCTTGAACGTGCTGCCGGGCGGATAAAGACCCGAAAACGCTCGGTTGACCAGCTCGCTCTCGCCGCCTCCGGCCAGAAACGCCTCCATATCCGTCGGGTCAAACGCGGGTGACGATACGCTGGCGAGTATCTCGCCTGTTTTGTAATTCATCACCACAACGGCGCCCCGCCTGCCGTCCAGCGCGTCCAGCGCGCGTGCGCAAAGCTTGGCGTCTATTGTCAGCGTCACATCGCTGCCTTTTCGCTCCTCGCCGGACACAAGATCCACGATGCGCGTGATGGTATCCTTGTCGAATCCGAACAGGTGTTTGGCGAACATCGTCTGCGCGCCGTATGTCATGCCGTAGCTGTCTCCCACGATGTGGGCGACGGACAAGCGCATGTCTTTGTCTTTCAGATAGGTGCGGGTGCCCTCATCGTCGATGGTCAGCAGCGGCCGGCCTGTACGGTCACGAACATCCCCCGCCTGAACCGTCGTCTCCATTTTTTGAATACGGGGATTATAGGGTGTCACAAACCAGCGTTCGCCGTACATGGACACGGCGTAGCAAAGATAAACGACCAGCCCCGCGAACATCACCGTGAACACGATCAGCAAAGCGCGGATATTGCGGCGCAGCACGTTTTTCATATAACCTCGCCTCCCGCCCTGTTGATTTCACGCTCATCGCGCTCACCGTTTTTCACGGCCACGCCCTCTATAATGCCGACCAGCGCCAGGCTGGCGATCAGCGACGTGCCACCGGCGCTGATAAAGGGCAGCGTGATGCCGGTCAGAGGAATCAGCTTGATCACACCGCCAATGATGATAAAGGACTGCAGCGACAGCATGCATGTGGCGCCAAACACCAGCAGCGCGTCAAAACGGGTGCTGGCGTTCATCGCGATGATCATCCCGCGGATGATGAACACCAGATACATCAGTATGGTGATGCTGCCAAATATGATGCCAAACTCTTCACAGATGACCGCAAATATAAAATCACTGGTGTTGACGGGAATGGCGCTCGGATAGCCCATCCCCAGCCCGGCGCCGAACATGCCGCCGGCGGCAATGGCCATCAGCCCCTGAACAATCTGATACCCCTGGGTGCGGTGATAGCGCCATGGGTTTTCCCATATCTCGACGCGCGTCCTGACATGCGGAAACAGGTAATAGCTGGCCACAGCGCCCGCGCCCACCGCCCCCACGCCGGCCATCGTGAGCAGTGTGCGGCCGGTGCCCGCGAAGAACATAATCAGAAACGTTCCGGCAAACAGCAGCGCGCCTCCGAGGTCATTGGACATCACAAGCACGATCACGCAGATTCCGGCGAAAGCGGCATACCCGATCGTGGGCCCCAGTGCCCGCCGCACCGCAAAGAAGTATGAGGTCACAATAATAAACAGCACCTTGGCAATCTCGCTAGGCTGGAACGTAAGCGGACCCAGCTTCACCCAGTTGCGTGCGCCGCCTATCTTATCGGCAAACAGGTACGCAAAGGCCAGCAGCCCCAGCACACCGGCCATCATCAGATAGTTGAGCCGTCCGAAATCCCGGGCGCGCTTGATGACCACCACCACGATGAACAGCGCCAGAAGGCCAGCGGCCAGCCATATCAGCTGCCGCACTGCGGTTTCCATGTTCAGCCGCGCCAGCATCACCAGGCCCACGCTCGCCAGAAAAAAGCAGATGACCAGTGTGATGCGGTCGATATGCCGGAAGATGATCGCAGCCAGGTTATAGCCCAGCAGCATCAGCAGCGATGCGCCAAGGCCATACAGCACCGTTCCCACGTCAAAAGCGCCCTGCCGAAATGCGAGCAGCGCACACGCCGAAAGTATAAACAGCATTGTCAGCACCAGCATCGCGCCGGCGCCTCTTCTTTCCAGTACCATCTAATCGTCCTCTTTTAAATGCATGCGGGTCACCACGTTGCCAAAGCAGACAATATCGCCTTTGTAAATCACGCTGGCATCGCTCACCGGCTGCCCGTTCACAGTCACATCGCCGCGGCCCAGCCGGTTCACATACACGTATCCGTCTTCGGCCACATACAGCTGCGAATGGGCTTTGTCCACGCTGCGGTCGCCCAGCACAATATCCACCCGGCGGGACCGGCCGATCGTGTTCTTATCCATCAGCGCAATGTTGGTGCCCATGATATCATCAGGGCCGGATACAATGGTCATATACCCAATGCTGCTGTGCGCCACGCCCAGCACAAAGCGCTTGTCTCGATATTCCTTAATCGATATGCTCGTCACGCCCAGCAGCACAATGCCGGCCGCGATGAGGAACCAGAAACGCAAAGCGAGCGCGGCCGCTTCGTAAACGCTGTTCATCGTTTTCACCTCGTATAGACAATTGTATCATATTTTCAGACAAGTTAACCCTACAAGTTGTAAACGGTGTATGAAATCACATGACAAAACTGTCACCATGCGGTAATAAATATGTCATTATATACACACCCTCACATCGCTTTGATGACGGCGGCCACCCGCACCGGCATCACCGGCGCAGCCCTGCGGGCATCGTTGTTCCTCTTGTTATGGATACAGGCACACGAGCGGCAAAACCATTGAGAACGCGTGTCCATCAGGTTTAAGCCGCGTATTGATTTATCTGTTTATTAGCCTATGCGGCCGCGCCGCGCTGCGTGCGGCAAAACAGACCAGGATGGCTTGTTTTGAACCCAAACGGCATTTGTGCCCATTTGACAAAGCATGCAGGCTGCTATATCATATAAGCATCAGGGAGGAATTGATGTTTAAGCAGGGTGACAAAATTTCATATCCCATGCACGGAGCCGGATACATCGAAGCCATAGAAGAGCGTTTGTTTCTTAACGAAAAAAGGCATTACTATGTGCTCAAATTCTCGGAAGGCGATATCAAGGTGCATGTGCCGGTCGAAAGCGCGGAAAAAGCCGGGCTTCGCCGCATCATATCGCCGGACGAATGCCACCAGGTGATGGAAACCTTCAAAACGCTTGACGATGTGGAAGAGCCCGCCAACTGGAACCGGCGCAACCGCGAAAACCTGGAGAAGATGAAATCCGGAAATGTGTTTGAGATTGCAGCGGTCATCAAAAGCCTGCTTAAGCGCGAAACCCAGAAAAACCTGTCCTCCAGCGAGAAAAAGATGCTGGGAACCTCCATGCAGATACTCGCCTCAGAGCTGGCGCTGGCCACCAATATCACGGACGAGGACGTCAAAAAAACGATCACAAATTTGCTCTGATATTTTCAGTTTTTTTGGCATCTACATACCAATACCCGGGTTCATATGGTATAATACGGCGACGACAGAAATTTGAGGTGCTTTCATGGGAAAAAGAATTGCGCGGTTTTTCATCGTTTTGGTAGGACTCTTTATTGGACCGGGCATCGTCGTCCTTATCTATCAGCTGCTCGGGCGCATTCATAACACCACAAATCCATATGCCCTGTTTCCCGACTGGATCACACTGCTTATTTTCATCGGTTCCGGCATACTCTCCGGCATTATCTTTTTGTTTTTATCCAAGCCGCTGGTGGAATTCATATTCAAATCTGCGGGCGAAGCCGACAAGAAACTCTCCAAGCTGCCGGCAGGGGTCGTTCTGTCTGCCTTAATCGGCCTGATCCTCGGTCTTTTGGTGGCTTTCCTGCTCTCATGGCTGGTCAACAGCATATTGGGGACGCTGGTCGCCTGGATTGCCGGCATCCTCAATGTGTTTATCTATACCATGTGTGCTTATCTGGGCGTCTCAATACTCGTCCGTCACCGGCCCGAATTTCTGGACGCGGGTTTTTCCAAACGGAGTCGGGACGAGAAAAGCAAGGACGGGGCGCTGGCACGCCCCAAGCTGCTCGACACCAGCGTCATTATCGACGGGCGGATTTTTGACATCTGCAACACCGGTATTCTGGAAGGCGCGCTGATTATACCCGAATTCGTGCTCGACGAGCTGCGCCACATCGCGGATTCGGCCGATGACTTAAAACGCAACCGCGGCCGCCGTGGTCTTGATGTGTTAAAGCGCATACAGACCGAACTGGACATGCCGGTGAAAATCGTGCACGCCGAGGTCGACGAAGCGGCAGACGTGGATTCCAAGCTGCTGTTTCTGGCCAAGAAAATGGACGGCATTGTGGTCACCAACGACTTTAACCTCAACAAGGTCGCGGCCGTCAAGGGTGTCCGCGTGCTCAACCTCAATGAGCTTTCAAACGCCATCAAGCCGGTGGTGCTGCCGGGCGAGGATATGCTGGTCACCATCGTCAAAGACGGCAAGGAGCCCGGACAGGGCGTCGCCTATCTGGATGACGGCACCATGATCGTGGTGGAAGGCGGGCAGGACGAACACAACAAGCCGGTTCCGGTTGTTGTGACGAGCGTCATTCAAACAGCTGCGGGAAGAATGATATTCGCAAAACTCAGATAATGCTGTGAATAAGCTGTGATTGAAAAGCCTTTCGTTGTTGTCAGCGTGATAAAATGTCTTCGGCTACATCTGAAAAGAAGCGTACCCTTCGTCGTCCGGCAGACTTTCGAATTTCTCCAGTATGGCGTTCTGTATCAGCGTTCTCGCCTGTGAGTTGATCGGATGAGCAATATCTTTATACTCTCCGTTCGGGGTTCTTCTGGATGGCATCGCGATAAAATAACCGTTCTGCCCTTCAATGATCTTCATGTCGTGGATAGCGAACATATCATCGAAAGTGACCGACACCACCGCCTTTAGCTTGCCCATGGTTTCAATTCTACGAATACGAATGTCTGTGATATCCATAAGAAACCTCCCAATGCAAGACATCGTGTAATAAATAAAATTCGCTGTGCATGCACGTTTTTCCTTCTTTTCGGTTGCTTCATTTTAAGATTAAATACATATTATGTTATAAATTATATTATTTTGTAGAAATATGTCGAATAACCTTCCCCGTGCAGCCCCGCCGAGCCCAATCGGGGCAGTGCCCGGGCCGCTATTGCCACATCGCAGCACAGCCGTTATAATAGCTTACGAACAAAGGTCAAGGGAGAGCATAATGAAAAACGTTTATGATGTGCTGTCGGAGAGAGGTTTTCTGCGGCAGGTAACGCACGAGGGATTAAAAGAGCTTCTCGGCAGCGAAAGCGTCACGTTCTATATCGGATTCGACCCCACCGCAGACAGCCTGCACGTGGGGCATTATGTCCAGCTGATGGCGATGGCGCATATGCAGCACGCGGGGCACCGGCCTGTTGCGCTGATCGGCGGCGGCACCACCATGGTGGGCGATCCATCCGGCAAGGCGGATCTTCGAAAAATGCTGTCCAAAGAGGACATCGACACAAACGCGGACGCGTTCAAAAAGCAGATCGGCCGGTTTCTTGACTTTGGCGACGGCAAGGCGCTGATGATCAACAATGCCGACTGGCTGCTCTCGCTCAACTATATCGAATTCCTTCGCGACATCGGCGTCTATTTTTCCGTCAACCGCATGCTGACGGCCGAATGTTACAAGAGCCGCCTGGAGAAAGGGCTCACCTTCCTTGAGTTCAACTATATGCTGATGCAGGCGTACGACTTTCTGGTGCTTAACCGCCAGCATGGCTGCAAGCTGCAGCTGGGCGGAGACGACCAGTGGTCCAACATACTCGCCGGGGCCGACCTGATCCGCCGCAAGGAGCGCAAGGACGCTTACGGCATGACCTTCTCGCTGCTGCTGACAAGCGACGGGCGCAAGATGGGCAAAACGGAAAAGGGCGCCGTGTGGCTGAATCCCGAGAAAACGCCGCCATACGAATTCTATCAATACTGGCGCAACGTGGCGGACAGCGACGTGGAAAAATGCCTGTCGCTGCTCACGTTTCTGCCGATAGACACAGTGAAACGGCTGTGCAGCTATACCGACGAGCGCATCAACGACGCCAAGATCACCCTCGCCTACGAGGTGACGCGGCAGGTGCACGGGCAGGAAGAGGCGGATAAAGCCAAAGCCGCCGCCGAATCGTTGTTTGAAGGCGGCGCACAGGGCGGCTCTGTCCCCGAAACAACGATCACGGATATGGACGGCCTGCTGCTGGTGGACCTGCTGCAGACATGCGGCCTCACATCGTCGCGGGGCGAAGGCCGGCGGCTGATTGCGCAGGGCGGCATCGCGCTGAACGGCGAAAAAGTCGCAGACGAATTCATGCCCGTGACGGCGTCGCTCTTCGCGGACGGCGCGCTGCTGATTAGAAAAGGCAAAAAGGTGTTCCACCGCGTGGTGCTTGGAAAATGATCACCGTCCGTGGCCACACCGAAACGACCGTGGTCATAAAAAAATCCCGCTTCATCGGTTATGCCTGCCGGGTATCGAATGATACAGAGGCGCAGCGGGTGCTGGAAGATCGCAGAAAACAGCACCGCGACGCCCGTCACCACTGCTATGCCTACCTGCTGGGCAGCGGCGCCATGCGGTATTCGGACGACGGCGAGCCGCAGGGCACCGCAGGGGTGCCCATGCTTGAGGTGTTAAAGCGCTCCGGGCTGTCCGATGTCCTGCTCATCAGCACGCGATATTTTGGCGGCACGCTGCTGGGAGCGCCCGGGCTGGTGCGCGCCTACACGCAAAGCGCCACCGAAACGCTGGAGGCCGCGCCCCGGGTAGAGCTTTCGCCATGCAGCGTGTTTGGCTGCACGTTTGACTTCCCGGTATGGGCGCGTGTCCAGTCGCCTTTGACCCAGGCCGGTTATACCGTCAATGACGTGTCGTACTCAGACATGGTGCGCGTCCGTTTCTTCATCCGCGAAGGCGATGAGCGCACTTTCCTGGCCCACATTGAAAACCTGACCTTCGGGCAGGCCATGCCGGAGCCGCTGGGCACTTGTCTGATGGAGCGCGATGTCTGACAATCAAGGCTCATCCATCTGCTGAAGGCGGCGCATGCGCTGCTGCAGCGCCTCCACGATACGCTCTTCCGCCCGCCGCCCCTCATCCGGATTATACCGCACGCCGTCGCCAATGCGCAGCTCCCGCCCCTTCTTGCTGGCAAACACCGGATAGAACGTCACACACTCCCTTGTCTTTTTGTAATACAGCCGCCCGATGTGCGCAAACCCGCGGTAGAAATCGTTTAACGGCGCTTCGCTGTACCGTTCCTTCGGATTTTCCGGAAACAGCAGGATGCTGTCGCCGGCGCACAGGCATTCGACGGACATCGAAAATGTTTTGAGGACGTCTCTGGCTGTGCCGCGGTACACAGGAATCGGGTCAAAAGAGGACAGCGCCCACACCACCGGCCTGCTCAAAACCGCCGATATAAATTTCCGTACAAAAACAGGCAGCCATCTGATACGGCTGAACGTGCCCTCGTACATGTGCTGCGTCACTGCCTGTTTTTCGATCATGTTGTGCAGTATCCACGGACGCATGTCATACGGCAGGAACACGACGGCCGCCACTGGCCCGTACAGCTCACCATGGTTGAATACAAAAACGCCGGGCAGTGCGTTCACATGCCCTTTGCCCGAAACCGTGTGGTACATCACCGGCTTTAAAAAGGCGCGTATTATGTGCACACCGATCCGCTTCCTGTACTTTTTGATCAGCACACTGGCCAGGCGCTGCTCCATGTCGGCGTTGCGGCGGCCTTCTTTTCTCAGCTGGGCGTATGCCTTCAAACGCTGTCCGTATTTTCTGGTGAGCGGCTGCCTGACAGACAGCAGCAATGAGACGATCAGCAGCGCCGCGGGAATAGCCGCAACGGCTGCGCCCACCTGCGGCGCCAGCGCGATATACCGGCTCAAATCAAGCGCATAGATGGCCGGATCCAGCATCAGCGCCAGCAGCACCGCCATAAACACCGCCTCACAGATCACCAGTGTCCAAAGCTTCAAACGCTCCTCGCGCCGTGAGAAGTCCTCGTCTTCAACATCCGGGTTAAACAGCCGGATCACCAGCCGTATATCATGCTTGAGCCCCAGCGCGCCCGCCATCTGCAGCACCAGCCCCACCAGCAGCAGCGCCGTCTGCACCGAGATCACAAGCCCGCCCACAAACCAGCTGTCCCGAAAAACGTATACCGCAAACAGCGCGATGAACGTGCCCAGCACAAACACCGCATTCTGGCCGATCCTTTGTATCAGCGTGGCGCGGTAAAAGCGATGTGTCCCGATATATATCGCGGTGAACAGAAAAGCCAGCACGGCAAAGGCCGCAAGAAAATCAAGAAAGAATGCTGTCTGCCGCTTGAGCAGTATGTACAGCACGTAGGTAAAGGCAAATATATTGAGCGATGCGCCAGACGTGATGACCATGCCGTCGTACAGTCGCGCGCTGCGCACCCGGCGGATATCGGCGGATACCGGCCCCGGCTCGGGGTATTGAGTCAAGTAATCCGCAAACACATATTGACGCACGAACGTGAGCGCCATGCCCAGCACGGCGGCGGGCAGCAGCACCTTTTCATCGGTTGCCAGCACCAGCGCCAGCACAACCGCAAACACGCACAGGCGGATGAAAAGGAGCGTTTTGAGCAGCGTCTTGCGGTCAGCCGGTGGCTTTTTGCGCAGCCACAGGTTCTCGGCTGTCCGCTCTGCCAGCGGCACTGCGATAAAAATCATCACCGACGGCATGTTGGCATGGGTATACAGCAACGGATACATCAGCACCACAGCCGCGGCGGACAGAAAAAAGAATACGACCAGCGCCAGCTTAAAGCCTTTGAGCCAGCGCGGATCGTATGTCGTTCTGATTGTGAAACCAAGAATCCGCAGCAATGCGGACAGTGAAATATACAGCGCAGCGCCGTAAATCAGGCCGACGGACAGCTTTTCCGCTGCCGCCATGGCATAAAAGCATTGGTAGATGTAAACGACCTTGCTGAACAGCCTGCCCTTTTCCTGCGTGGAAAGCCTTAAAGACATCCGTTTGGCCTTAGTATCTTTTGGATGTAAAGTTATACCCTTCTTTGTCCCACACGCTCAGCCAGCCCCTCAGCTTATCCAAAAACGCGTCGTTGGTCTGCGTTTTGGCCAGCATGCCGATCAGCTGCTCGGTCACCTCGGATGTGTTTCCGTTGGCCATCACCTTGCGAATCGCCCAGATGCCCTCCAGCTCCTTCTTGGGGAGCAGCAGCTCCTCGCGCCGCGTGCTGGATTTGTGCAGGTCGATTGCGGGGAATATGCGTTTTTCGGACAGCTTGCGGTCCAGATGGATTTCCATGTTGCCCGTGCCCTTGAACTCCTCGTAGATGACCTCGTCCATGCGCGAGCCGGTGTCAATCAGCGCCGTGGCGATGATGGTGAGGCTGCCGCCAAACTCAATGTTCCGCGCCGCACCGAAAAACCTCTTGGGTTTATACAGCGAACCGGGATCCAGACCGCCCGAGAGCGTGCGCCCCGTCGGCGGGATAATCAGGTTGTACGCACGCGCAAGACGCGTGATGCTGTCCAGAAGCACCACCACATCCTTGCCCTGCTCCACCAGCCGTTTGGCCCGCTCAATAACCATCTCGGAAACGCGGGTGTGGTTTTCCGGCTTCTCATCAAACGTGGAGTAGACGACTTCGCCGTCGATGGAGCGCTGCATGTCCGTCACTTCTTCGGGGCGCTCGTCGATCAGCAGCACGATCAGGTTCACCTCGGGATAATTGGCCGTGATGCTGTTGGCGATTTTTTTAAGCATGATCGTTTTGCCCGCTTTGGGCGGTGATACCACAAGGCCTCTTTGGCCTTTGCCGATCGGCGCGATCAGGTCGATCAAACGGATGGCGAGATCTCGTGCGGCGCCGGGGCGCTCCAGCGTAAAGCGCTCTTCGGGATGGATGGGCGTTAACTCCTCAAACGGCTTGCGTGTCAGGCACTTTTCCACCACATCGTCGTTCACCTGTTCAATATACAGCAGCGCGTTGAGCTTCTCCGCATCCTTGGCCGGGCGCGTCTTGCCTGTCACCTTGTCGCCCGTTTTGAGATTGAACTTGCGTATCTGCGCCATCGAGACATACACGTCTTTATTTCCGGGTAAATAATTCTCGCTGCGCAAAAAGCCGTAGCCCTCAGGCAAAACCTCGAGTATGCCCATGGCGTCTCCGCAGTCGCCCTTGTTCAAAAGCTCGTTGACCGCATCGTTGCCCATCACATACTCAATGATTTTTTTGTCCTCGCCTGTGGTCATTCTCTGTTCGCGCTGCGCCTCGTAGTCCCGGCTTTTTTCTTCGCGCCGGCGCTGCTCGATCACGTCCTGCTGGTAGGCGGGGATATGCCCTTGCTCTTCGGGCTCGGCATAAACAACCTCCGGCTGCTCCTCTTCCTGTTCCATCTGCCCGCTTCGTGCCTGTCTGTCAAGCTCATAGAGCATATCAAGCAGCTCGTTCTTGCGGAATTTGGTGACAGACTTGACACCCGCCATTTTGGCGATCTCTCTCAAATCCATCAGGCTCTTTTCTTTCAGCAAACTGATATCCAAGGGTCAATCTCCTTTGATTATATAAAAATGAAAATGGCAGACACATTAAAAACGCCCGTCGCATTTATAATTAGCTGATTTAGGGAATAAACGTACTAAATAAGAAGTTACAGCCCTAAAGACCATTTTTATTATATTATTCATTTTGGCTTATTGTCAATACTCTAAAACCCTCTGCTTACATAATACCCAGTTTTTTTTAATCTAATCAGGAGCAGCTTCCATTGGCATAATTATTTTATCTGTGAGACATAATAAGACATACATTTATCCCAACAAAGGAGGCGGTCTTTATTGATCAATCCGGCTTCACAAACGATTCGCTGCTCGGTGATCGCATGTATCTACAATGAAAGAGGACAGATGTGCCGCCTGCACAGCATTCAGGTCGCGGGTGCGGCGGGCACGCCCCAGCAAAGCTTTTGTGCCAGCTTCAAAAGAAGGGATGATTCGACATGTCTGATTTAAAATGCCAAGCCACCGGCTGCATCTACAACACGGCGTACGCATGCGGCGCCAACACCATCAAGGTCAGCCGCACACACCGGGAAACCTTTTGTGACACCTTCACCCAAGACAACCCCATGGTGACGGCGGAAAGAAAGCGTGTGCTCGCCGAAGCCGGCGCCGAAATCAGCGCGGCTCAAAGCGCGCCCAAAATCATTTGCACCGTGTCCGAATGCGCTTACAATAAATCCTTCCACTGCAAGGCCGGCGGCATCGAGATCGACGATCCGCACGATTCCGTCATCTGCAACTGCCGCACATACCGGCCCAAATGACCCATGGCGCATTGACGCCGTGAAAAGAAAAACCACAGCTGTGCGGCCGTGGTTCTCCTTCGCCTTTTCGGACAAAAACATTATGCAGGGGATGGTGTGTACTTCTGCCAATGCAAACCGTTCCTCGTGCAAGCCATGCTGCGAACCTTCATGCGAATGTTGGTGCGAATGGCCCGTCCCAAAAGAGCAGGCCGTAGAGTGTCAATATTTGTGCGGATATTGGTGTTAAAACCTCCCCGAAATATTTTACCCTGCGAATCAGGGTCAGGCGCGTCTCAAAACACAAAGAAAAACCAAACTTCGGCAGCCGGGCTGTCATGTCCATGTCGGATTTAGACCCCTTTGCTTTGCGTCCCCGGTTTTCACCGGATTTGCCTTTATCGGCCAGGCCAATAAACACGTCTTATTCTTTGCTGACTATACTATACCACCTCAAAAAAACCTTGAAACACGCTCCGGAAAAAAATGAGGAAAAAAGGCGTGGGGGCTACTCCAAAAGCCGTGTTCGCAGCAGCGCCTGTGTTCTTCTTCCGCAATAAAGGGCTGTCCAAAAGGCATCAATACGCGGCCGTCCCGTATGTGACAACCGTTATGCGTCCCGCCCGGCGGGTATTACCCGTCTCTTTAAGAAAACCATCGAAAAAAGCAACGCAGACCTTATTGAGCGTTCTCAGACAATCCCGGGCATCCGCCGTGGTGTTAAATCCATTGAGCAGGCGCGTCAGAATCGGGCTGGCCAGCGCCAGATCCGTCAGCGAATAGTGCCCCGCACCGCTGATGCAGACGGTGTATGCGTTGGCATCAGTACCGGAAAGCATCCTGTTATTCTGCGCATACTGCGGCCACTCTGCCAGATGACCCCACGCACTGTCCGAATATACGTTGAGCACCGGCACGGGATAATCGTCGTCAGTGAACACAAACTCGCCATTCTCGACGCCCACAATGTCGCACATAAACGGCGATTCCAGGGCGGCCACCGCGCCCACGTCGTCCCTTATCCGCCCGATGCCCAGCGCGGCAGAGCCGCCAATCGAATGGCCCATCACGCCGATTCTCGAAGTATCAACCAGATTATATGCCGCATCCGCCTGCTCGTTTCCGGCTTCCGCAAGCACCCTTTCAATCACGAAGTCGATGTCGTCCGTGCGCACGTCCATCCAATTTTGATAGTATTCATAGCTCTGCCGCCTGTCTTCCCGGGCATTCTCAATGCGAAGCTCCTGCATATAACCTTTGTCAATCGTTATGGTGTTGCCGCTTTGATCCGTCGTCCACAGGCTGTGATAGGTATGGTCTATCGCGCACACCACATAGCCATGGCTCGCCAGCTCATGGCATAAGGATTCATTGCTTGTTCTTACGCTTATCCCGCCATGCGAATACACGATCAGCGGGTATTTACCGGAGCCGTCCTTTGGATACCACAGCCCCACATTCAGCGTTCTGCTCTCCCCGCTGTCCGAAAAGCCTTCCTGCCGGCCGGCGTCCAGATAGGTATATGATGCATCCGCCACTTTGTAAGCGCCCGACGTCTCAATCAGGCGGTACTCCGGAAAGAGAACGGCCGGGAGCGCAGCCGCAAATATCAGCGCCAATGTTCCCAGCGCGCCCAGCACAATACGCTTTGGCTTAAAGGCTGTGTCTTTGTGTCGAATCAAGCGGACAGCACCCATTGCGGCGAGCATAAGGAATAAAGCAAACAGCGCATAATAGCGGAAACCCCAGTCGATAACGGCCAGAGCGGCCATCAGCCCCAACACGCACAGCTCGGCGATTCGGACAATGCTCCGTGCTTTGCGCTGAGCGGATTTTGTTGCTATGCTGGTCGCTGCCACAGCAATTTCAATCATAGCTGCCGTGATGAGCAGATACGTCCCCATCATCAATAACGCTCCTTATTCTCTGTCAAGCGGGGCATGCCTGCCTGCGCCAAAGGCAACCGGCGTCAAAATGGCCAAAGCGGCCGTCACGCGACGAACAAGGCGTACAGAATGCCGGCGACGCCAATGCCCGCCAGAATATATGCCGTTTTTGAGGGCATCCTGCCATCGGACGACACGGCCTTTCCAAACATGCCAAACACAAACGGGTGAATAAGAAAAGGCATGGCAAAAATAAACGGAATCATCGCGGCCGCCCGTGCTCCAAACATCCCGCCCTGAACCGCGGCAAACAAACCAAAATGCGAAATGGCCGACGAAGTTGCCATGGCCGAGTCATT
>CAZNVX010000010.1:0-274 GCA_964576225.1 uncultured Christensenellaceae bacterium | reverse complement strand
TCCCTTGCTTTTTCTCAACGTACGAAGAGCAAGAAAAGTGATGCCGATACCCACCAGCACAAGCAGCCCAACCCAGCCTGCATATAATTCCCCGCGTGATGCGCTCGCTGCAAGAATGGAGAACACAAAGATATGTCCAAAGAAGGGTATGTTGATCATAATGGGTGCCCTGAGCGCCGCCTCTACCCCCAAATCTCCCGCTGTGCATGCACCGGTGAGGCCGGAGTGTGACAGAGAGCCCGCCATGCCTGGGGCCAAATTGCGCACATGATTT
>CAZNVX010000009.1:3437-17523 GCA_964576225.1 uncultured Christensenellaceae bacterium | reverse complement strand
ATGATGTTATGATTCGCCCCCGTCGCGCCGTTTCCCTGCCTCGAATGGATAAATACGGAAGGGTTGGGCGCCGCTCAGACCGATATCTTGGCTTCAGAGTGGCGCAGCGCGCGGAAGAACATGGTGATGATATCCACCACGTTGCCGAATATCACCAGCCCGACGAGTATTTTGGGGATGATGCTCCAGATATGCGCCGCCGCGGCGGACGCGCCCCATGTGGTGCCGAGCCCTGTCATAAAGCCCGCATTCCATATCTGTGATGCCGGCCCGAATGTGAATATAAACAGTATGATCGACGCGATGTTGATCACCGTCATGGCTGCCGCCAGGCCGATGGTGTAACGGCCGGCCGCCAGGCGCAGTATCTCCTTGAGTATGCCAAGGCAGATCATCACGTTGATGAGCGGCAGCAGCTGGCGGAACACGATCAGGTCGAACACCGGTATGGTGTTCAGTGTGCCGTCGGAATAGATATAGGCGCTGAAAAGCTGCGGTGCAGCGTTGACCAGCACGAGGAACAGCACGCTGAACACAATGCCCACGATGGGCTCGCCCTTTTTGATCGTTACCTTGTGAGCGGGCACGGGGGGCAGGTCGGCGGGGTCCCAGTCCTTCTCCTTCCACGGCGCGTCCTTGGCGAAACGCTCGATGAGCGCAAATATGACGGTGACCCACGCGAACGCCTGCACAAGCGCCGAGAAAATGGCCGCGATAAACAGACCGAAGGCGGCGAACACGTTGGCCGGCGGCTCCACCGCAAAACCGATGCTGCGCGCAACCACCATGCCGAATGTTACGGCCGCCAGCACGATCTTCAACACCAGCAGATATGTGTCAAAGTATTCCGGCCCGATCAGGTGCTGCCGGCTTCCCTTGTATTTGGCGGCCAGCTCCGCCGGACGCCCCAGCTCGCGCAGCACTGCCGTCACGTCGTCCTTGGACGGCGCATCCCCGCGGGCCGACAGCATGTCGTCGATCAGCCCGAGCAGCTCCTTTTCGATGTCCGCGCGCTGCGGCTGCGGCAGCCTTTTGGTGACGTGATAAACGTACCGTTCAATCAGCTCCGTATTGTTTTTTGCTGTCTTATCATCCTTTTGCATCATGATTACCCTCCCTGATCAGGTTGTTGATGGTGGCTTCCATCTCCGCCCAGTCGCCGCAGAGCAGCGCGTAAATCTTGCGGCCCTCTTCGCTGAGCGCATAGTATTTGCGCGGTTTGGGGCCGGATGTTTCCCATTCGCTGTGCAGCAGCCCCTGCTTTTCCAGCCGCCGCAGCAGCGGATAAAGCGTGCCCGGCTCCACCGACAGCCCGGCCTGCTCAAGCCGCTCCACCAGCGCGTAGCCGTATCGCGGGGCTTTAAGCAGGCTGAGCACGCACAGCACAATGGCGCCGCGGCGCAGCTCCTGCTGCAAACCCTTTACCACGCCCTGCATATCGTCCATGATGACATCACCTCACCCGCATTATACTGTATGGCGCACACTAATGTCAATAACATATTAAAGATAAATTGAAATTATAGATGGACGAGCATTATAAGACGCCGGACAGTGAAATGCAGCGGCATATCAAAACGACGGGGCGAATAGTATGGTAGAAACGATTGACGCCTTGCAGGCAGGAGGGGAGAGCATGGGATACTACATCACGGCGGAGCCGGGCGTTTCAGTGTACGCGCAGGATCTGAACCCGGCGGGAAGCCGCACGATACTGTTTCTGCACGGCTGGCCGCTTAGCCACGATGCCTATGAATACCAGCTTAATCAGCTGCCCAAAATGGGCTTTCGGTGCATCGCGATGGACACGCGCGGGTTCGGGCGTTCGGACAGGCCGTGGGGCGGTTATGACTACAACCGGCTGGCCGACGACGTGCGCGCGGTGATCGATGCGCTCGGGCTGGAGGACATCACACTGGCGGGGCATTCGATGGGCGGGGCAATCGCCATCCACTACATGGCGAGGCACCACGGCCACGGCGTGAGCCGGCTGGCACTGTTCGGTGCGGCGGCGCCCAGCTTTGTGAGGCGGCCCGACTTTCTTTACGGCCACACGCGTGAGGAGGTATCCGCTCTGATCGCGCAGGGGCATGGCGACAGGCCGGTGCTGCTGCGCACGTTCGGCGAGATGTTCTTTTACCGATACGTGACACCGCAGCTGGCGGACTGGTTTTTTCAGATGGGGCTTCGGGCGGCGGGGTGGTCGACGACCGCGTGCCTGGTGACGCTGCGGGACAGCACGCTGTTCGGGGACTTGGGGCGCATCCGCGTACCCGCGCTGATACTGCACGGCGTGCACGACCGCGTCTGTCCGTTCGCGCTGGGGGAGGCGATGCATCAGGGCATCCGCGGCTCAATACTGGTGCCGTTTGAGCAGAGCGGCCACGGCCTGTTCTGGGAACAACGTGAGAAGTTCAACTGTGAGCTGGCGGGTTTCGCGGGGTAAATCCGCTCAAGGGAACAAGGGAAAGGGCACAAAGGGCGCTGCCCTTTGAAACCCGCTCATACCCCTCCGGGCACGCGAGGGACCAGTCCCTTGAAAATCCCATTGTGCCCTGACGCTGCGCGGCAGGAGGAGAGATGAAATGATATACGGTCGATGAAGGGGCGCTCCACTTCATCAGTGCCTTAGGTTATATGTACTTGCTGCCCTCGCGCACGCTTAAAGCATGGAGCCTGTGCGATGCGATGAATGCCCGCACCCAGCCGGCGTCCGTCTTGGAATATTCGCGCAGTGCCCAGCCAATGGCTTTGTTGAGAAAGAATTCCGATGTATTGCAGTTGGCCAATATCGCCCGCTCCAGCAGCGCGGTGTCCGTCTCCGCCTTGTATTTCAGCTGAAAAATGACCGACACGCGCCGCAGCCACAGGCTCTCGTGCGCCGTCCAGCGGGCGGCCGTCTCCTGGCGCACCGACGGAAACCGGCGCAGCACGTCGCCCGCGATGGAGGACAGATAATCCACCGTGTCCCACCAGGGGCGCGTTTGCACCAGCCGCTCGATGAAGGGGATATCCTCCGGCGTCAGTCGCGCTTTTACCTTGTCGAGATAATCCAGCGCGAGGTAGGCAAACTCCCGCTCGGGCAGCGCGAAGCAATGCTCGATGAACGTAAAGTCGATGCCGCTCTCTGCTTTCTTCTGCTTTAAAAAATCGCGCGACAATGCCGCCCGTTCCGGCTTTTGCAGCCCGAGGAACGGAAACTGGTTTTTCATGTAGGCTGCCATCGGCTGGGCTTTGGCCGGGTTGGCCGTGGCGTAGTAGGATGATATGATGTCTGTATTGGGCATGGGGTGTGTCTCCTTGTTTGTTAGTGAGGAAGGGCGCAAAGGGCGCTGCCGTTTGGAACCCGCTCTAGGGACTAAGGGAAAAGGAGCAAAGGGCGCTGCCCTTTGAAACCCCTCCGGGGCACACGAGGGACCAGTCCCTTGAGAATCCCATTGTGCCCTGCCGCTGCGCGACAGGGCGGGGAAATAGTTATATGAGTTACATGAATAAGGGCAAGACTATTAAATTACAATACGGTTGCTTTAATCCTAGTGTTGTAAACAAATCATCAATAGTATAAACACCACAATTTGGGCATTGGTATCTATGTGCAAAATTTGAATACAGAGATTTGATTACCGCTTCTTCATTATAGAAAAGACATTTTTTTGTTTCTGCCATATCTACAACCTCATCAGAATCGATATAATCAAACTCTCCACATTATACCACATACCCCAAACACACACCATGATTAATCGAATTCTGCAACATTTTATCTATTCACGCCAAACAAAAATGCCGTTTGGATTGCGCCGTATCCGGCCGGCACAGAAAATTCTGCAGCCGGGATTGAAAATTCTGACGGGATGTGATACCAATAAGAGCAAGAAACCTAAGTCATTAACGGCGGAAAACGAAAGCCTCCCGATAACACGATGCCTTGGCGGGAGGCTCAATCAAATGCTTTTCAGACAGCCAGCGGTTGACGGTTCAGCCATTGCTTGGCGTCTGATTCGCACAGGATATGTAAGTTGCAGTCTTGCATATCCTTTTTTCTTGTATACAGGATGTAGTGATCCCACAGCCTGTAAAGGGAGTGGTTCCCCTCATCCGAGGAGACGAAAGCCAGCTGCTCGCCGTAATGATCCAGAACCATTACGATACAGCTTATCATGGTGTCGTTTTCGGCTGTCATTGCGGCACCTCCTTTTTCAAATAATGTAACATGATACAGCATTTTATGTCAATGAATACCAAAAAATGTGCATGGAATGTGGATGACCGGTGGACAGCGCAAAGGGTTGGCTGGGAAAGCGAAGGCTCCTTAAAAGGAGCCAATCAACTATACTGGGAGTTATGATTGTCGTCCCTGAAAAAACGCGGCCAGATTGCCCGGCAGGTCGCACGGAGGCGGCGTGACAGGCGGCAGAGCGAACAGTTTCAGTATCGCTTCGGCGATCAGCGCCTGGGGCGGCGCGTCAAAACTCTCTCCGTTATAGTGCCATTCGCGGCAGTCCACATCACAGCCGCACAGGTCCCCGCAGGCGTCGCAGCGTGTTTCGTCCACATCGGCGATGTCGCGCCCGTTCACGCGGATGGTGGGCGAGCTGACGAAGCCCAGTGCCGCTGCCTGCTCCGCTGAGGCGATCAGCTGCTTGTTGACCGTGATGCCGTATCCCGCGGCACTGAGTGCGGGGGAGACGGCGGCCACCGCCGCGTCCAGCGCGCCCTCTGTCCCCAAACACCTGTCGCAGACGGTCAAGTCGATATACATAAAGTCGATGATTACCTGCTTGCCGGGGGCACAGCCGCAGCCACAGCCGCCCGCGCAGCAACCGCTTTTGTTGTTCGTCATGCCATTATATCTCCTGCTGAATGATTTTCTTGACCTCTTTCGCCGATGGCACGCGCCCCGACACCTTGATCTGGCCGTTGATCATCAGTCCGGGCGTGCTTAAAACGCCCGTCTTCATGATCTCCGCCATATCTGTCACATAGAGTACATCGGCGTGTGCATTCAGTTCCTTCACGGCGTCCTGCGTGATGCCGAGCAGCTTTTTGCATGCGGCGCAGCCCGCGCCGATCACTTTGATTTCCATGGATGGTCTCCTTTCTAGAATCCCAGGTAAAACATATACAGCCCGAGAGCCAATATCAGCGGGCCATACTTTTCTGAGGCGGTGAGCCGACGGACAAAGCCGACGGACGTGCCCGCCACCAGCACCAGTATGCTGTGCCCCACGGAATAGAGCAGCAGCACAATGCCCACAGTATGTTGCCGCTGCCGGCCACGATGGCCGGCAGCACCACCCGCACAGGAGTGACACAGGGGAACGCGAACAGCCCGCCCGGCAGACCGGTGAGGGCGGCGCCAAGGTTGCCCTTTTTGGTGTTTTTGCTGACCGCGCCGGATTGCGGGATGATGGTGATGATCTCCCGGGTCTGCAGCACCATCAGCACCATTAGCACGCCGAGCGCGTCATACCACCAATTGCCGCCGCCGCGCAGCAGGCTGCCCAGCAGCGAAGCCGCGGTGCCCAGCGCCATGAACGTGACTGCGGATCCCAGGCAGAAAACCAGGCGCTGATTACTGTTTCAGTATATCAGATTTATCATGAGATAGGAAGCGTCTCGGAAGGGTAAAGAAATGAACGGGTTATGATGATTGCTGCGCGATAAAATCGGCCACGAGATGTTTGATACGATCCCGCAGAGCGCGCACCTTCTCAAGCTTTTCCTGCTCTGTGCCTGAAAAGCCTTCGGGATCTTCCAGATCCCAGTGGGCTTTGTATGCCATGCCGGGGAATACGGGACACTCCTGCTCTCTGACACGGTCACACACTGTGATGACATACCCGAAGAAACGGCTCTGCCGCAGCAATTCATCCACGCTTTTCGTCTGCTTGCCGGACAGATCCACGCCCTCCTCGCGCATCACCTTAACGACGAGCGGGTTGATGGCGGTCGGCTCATAGCCCGCGCTCTCCGCCTCGAAATCGTCGCCGCCCAGCAGTGTCAGATACGCCTCGGCCATCTGGCTTCTGGCCGCATTGTGAACACATATGAAAAGCACCTTTTTCTTCATGGAGCATACCTCGCCCGATAATTTGCCGGCTGATCATATTATAACACTTTGCAAAAGGCTGATTGTAATGTCTGTGTAAATTTCGCCAGGCATACTGTGGCAAGTCTTTTGTTTTAACGGCTGACAAACGGTTTATTTATGATTGAAACAACCATGTATGCCGCCGGATTATTGTAGTGAGGGCGAAGCGTTAAACCCGTGAAAACCGGTTAAGGGGAGGGAGAACTTCGTGAAGCTGCGGATGTGGATGAAAAAAGGGATACTGTGCGTTGCGGCGCTGCTGCTTGTTTCGGGCGGCATCCCCATGGCGATGGCGGCCGGAGACGATCTTGTGGAATTTTCCGATATCCATTTGAAGCAGGCGCTGATCGCCGCCGGAGCGGACGAGAACTTGGACGGCGAGTTGTCCGAGCTGGAGATGGCGGCGCTGGACGGCGCGGTGGATCTGTCCGGCCGGGCGATCCGCGATATCAGTGGTCTTTCCTTTGCGTCGGGCATCACAGAGCTGAATCTGAGCGGCAACATGATCCGCGATATTTCCGAGCTTTCCGAAATGACAAACCTTCATAAGCTTGATATCAGCGGCAACAGGGTCGGCGATATATCGGCGCTGGCTGAGCTGACCAGCCTTGAGCACCTCAATCTGAGCGGCAACGAGATTTTTGACATCGGCGCGCTGTATGACGCGGATGCGCCGCCGCTGGCGCTGTTGACGCTGGACGTGTCTGACAATTATCTGAACATGGCGGACGGAAGCGTTGGCAGGCAGATCACGGACGCGTTGATACTGGCAGGATGCTCGGTTACTTTCGACCCGCAGAAGCCGGTACCCGTTTTGGGCATTGAACTCAACCTGAAGGAGGGCGGCATGTGCCCGGGTGATACGGCGGCGCTGACGGCAGCTGTGCTGCCGGCGGATGCCGCGGTGCAGGATTATACGTGGCAGTCCAGCAACGAATCGGTGGCAACGGTGGACGGCGGAACGGTTAAGGCCTTGTCTGCCGGGACAGCGGTGATCACCGTGACGACGCTGGACGGCGCGAAGACGGATTCATGTGTGTTTACCGTGAGCGACGGGACGCTCTCGTCGCCGGTGTATCAGACGCACAGCAGCCTGCTGCGCGGCGTGCCCCGGCGGACGACACTGGAACAGTTCAAAAGCAGCTTTGTGAACCGCGCAGCCGATATTAGCGTGTTTGAAAGCGCCGACAGTGAATTTGACGGCCTGACGGTGGCCACCGGCATGACGGTAAAGTTGGTGGTGGGCGGCATTGAGCGCGATGAGAAGACCATTATCGTGGACGGGGACGTGGACGGAGACGGTTTGATCACCCTCAAGGACTACGCGCTGCTGCAGCTGCATCTGTTGGGAGAAAAGACGCTCTCGCCGCCCTATGTGTATGCGGGCGACTTAGACGGCGACGGCCTGCTGACCGCGGCGGACGGCGAGCGCATGCGCGCCGCGGTGGTGCAGCCTGCGGACGAAGGCAGTGCGCTGCACGACCTGCCAGAGGTGACGGACGCGCGCATACGCAGCTTTTTGGACGTGGCGCTGGCTCAGCGCGGCAAGCCGTATGTGTGGGGGGCGAGGGGGCCGAAATCCTTCGACTGCTCCGGCTTTGTGTATTACTGCCTGCGCAAGTCGGGGTACAGCATCGACCGCCTCACCGCGGATATGTACAGCCGCATTCAGAAGTGGAGGTATGTGGACAAAAACGACCTGCAGCCCGGCGACCTCATGTTCTATTATTCGGACAACAGGGACGGCAACCATATCGGACATATCGGCATATACCTCGGCAACGGTTACCATATCCATGCGTCGTCGGACTACGGCTGTGTGATTATCTGCGGCGTGCAGGGGTGGTACTGGAGCGCGCTCGCCTTTGGCCGACGGGTGTTTGAATAATCAGTGACCGCAGCGCCGGAGAAGAACCGGCGTTGTTTTTTTGCGCCGGCCGGTCTGAGGCCGCCCTCTCAGTAACGCGCATCCTGTCATATTTTCAGCATTCATTTATACAACACGACAAGAAAGATATTGACATGTCATTTAAAATATATGACAATGTCTTTATATTACGAAAATATTACACAAAGAGGAGCCCATTTGAACGGTCAGACGAGGAAAACCTCAACGGTTTTGGTGTTTTTGCTGGCGCTCGCGTTGCTCGCCGCACAGGTTCCCGTTGCCTATGCCGCGGAAAACGACGTCGTCAGCTTTGTGGATGTGAAACTGAAGCAGGCGCTGCTGGAACTAGGTGTGGATACCGACGGTGACGGTGAGCTCACCGAAGGAGAGCTGGTTGCGGTAACGGGCAGCCTTGACCTTTCCGGACAATCGATCAGCGACCTGACAGGCTTGCAGTTTGCCGCCGGCGTGACTGCGCTGGATCTAAGCGACAACGCGCTGCAGGACATCTCGGCGTTGTATGACCCGGGCAATCCGCCGCAGACACTCGCGCTCAGGGCGCTGGACGTATCGGAAAACCTTCTAGATATTTCAGACGGCAGCGCCGGCAGAGCGGTGATCGACGCGTTGACCGCCGCCGGCTGCACTGTGTCCTTCAGCCCGCAGAAAGAGCCGCCCGATCCGATATCGGGTACGGCGCACAGCAGCCTGGCATTGAGCCATTTGGCGGTGGAAATGTGCCCGGGCGAGACCGCGACGCTGACGGCTTCCCTTTTGCCTGACGACGGCGGCAACGATGAAATCAGCTGGCAGTCCAGCCGCCCGGATGTGGCTGCGGTGGAGAACGGCACTGTCACGGCAATCGCCGAAGGCACAGCCGCCATAACAGTAACGGCGCAGGAAGGCTCCCTGACGCAGACCTGCCTTGTGTCCGTCATGAGCTCAGTGCTGACCTCCCCGGTCTATACGGTGAGCGGCAGCACGGTGCGGTATGTGCCCGCGCGGACAAGCGCGGCAAGCTTTAAGAGCGGCTTTCATAACGACCCCGCCAGCGTGATTGTATATAACAGCAGCGGCAGCGAATACAACGGACCGGCTGTGGGAACGGGCATGAGCGTGAAACTGGTGGTGGGCGGTGTCGTCAGAGACAGCCGCACCATCATTGTGGAGGGTGATGCCAGCGGCGACGGTGCGGTGACCGTCAACGATTATTCATTGATGAAGCTGCATCTACTTGGTCAAAAAACGCTGAAGTATCCATTTACCGACGCAGGCGACTATAACAGGGACAACAAGCTGACGGTGGCCGATTACGTTCGGATGCGCCTCAACATTCTGGGAATGCAGGACAACGGCGGCCCCCTTCCCGTGCTGCCCGCCGTGCCGGACGCCCGCATCAAAAGATATATGGACATCGCGCTGGCGCAGCTTGGAAAACCGTATGTCTGGGGCGCGAGAGGGCCGGATTCGTTCGATTGCTCCGGGTTTGTGTATTACTGCCTGAGCCAGTCGGGATACAGCGTGGGCCGTTCGTCGGCAAATTCATACAGCCAATATACGCGTTGGAAGTATGTGGACAAGAACGCGCTGCAGCCCGGAGATCTGATGTTCTATATCTCTGACAGCAATCCGAGCCGGATCGGTCATGTGGGTATTTACCTGGGCAACGGGTTCCATGTCCATGCGTCGTCTGATTTCGGCTGTATTATCATCTGCGGCGTCGAGGGCTGGTATGAACGGATGCTCAGCCACGGCCGACGGGTGTATTATTAGCGCCTGACGGAGCAAAAAGCCCAAAACGAAATCACATTCCCAAGAGGAGACAGCCGATGAAAAAGGCAGCGTTCTGGCCGCTGATGCTGATTATAATCTTATTGATATCCAGCATAACACCGGCGCAGGCCGCTTCGGCCACGGTCAGGTTTACCGGCCCGGACAAGGTAAGAGCCGGCCAGACGTACACGTACACGTATGCCATCAACGTCAGCGGTGTGGCCGCCGCGCGCATACTCCCGGTGACGGCCAGCGGCGCGTTCGAGATCGTTTCGGGCGGCGAAGGACTGATGTACGACACCATACCCAACAACACCAGCGGCGCCAGCGAGCAGGGAACCATTGTGGTACGGGTGAAAAGCGATGCGGCGCCTGGAGACAAGGCCACGCTGTCCACCAACGGCGACTATGCGGTGCTTGACGAGCAGTACAAAGAAACCGAGCGGGTTTTTTCGGCCAGCTTCATTGCCGACGTGACCACCGGTTCTGCGTCCAAGCCGACACCTTCGCCCGCCGCTACGCCCACGCAGGGCCAAACGCCGACAGCGGCTCCGGCAGTCTTGAGCCCCAGCCCCGAGGCAACGCCCAGCCCGACGGCCGCGCCCGTCACACCGTCAGCCACGCCCGCCGGCACAGCGGCGTCGCCGACAGACGTGACGACAGAAAGCCCCGCTCAGGCTGTGTCCCAAAGCGAACCGCCGGAGGCCCTGGTGCTCTCGGAGCAGGGACAACCGGTGTCGGCAGATGATGCCGCCCGGGGCATGCCGCTTGCGGTGATTATTGCGGTGGCGGCCGCTGTTGGGATGATCGGCGTGCTGGTGGTGATGCTTCTCCGCCGCAGCCGGCAGCTTCGTAAACGGGAGGTTCCCGCCGAACCGGCCGCACAGCCCGACGCGTCCAATGACGCGCAAAAAAGGGCGGACATGAAAAGACGGAGCAAGAAGCCCAGGCATTAACGAGAATATAAACCGCGGCGTTTCACAGCGCCGCTTTTTTATAAGCCCCATTCGGGCAGGCGTATGGGGCAAACAGGCTTGACAGGCCGCAAGATTTGGCATACGATGAGGCATACTATTTATATATGAATGCCAAGGTTGAACGAGGTGTGAACATGGGCAAACTGACGATCACTACAAAAAACGCGCCCGCAGCGATCGGGCCGTACTCTCAGGGAATCGATGCCGGCGGTCTTGTGTTTGTTTCCGGACAGATACCGGCGAATCCTGAGGACGGCACCCTGGTATCCGGCAATGTGGCGGAAGAGACGGGCCGGGTGCTTGACAACGTGGGCGCTGTGCTTGCGGCTGCAGGGCTCAGCTTTGACGATGTCGTCAAGACGACGGTTTATCTGCGGGATATGGCGGATTTTGCCGCAATCAACGAGGTGTACGCCCGTTATTTCTCCGCGCCATACCCGGCGCGCGCCTGTGTGGCGGTGGCCGGGCTTCCCAAGGATGTGCGCGTGGAGATCGAAGCCGTGGCGCAAAAACGGTAATCCGGGGGAGGGTTTATGCCGGGGGCATTTTCAAGGACGCAGCGCCTGCTGGGCAAGGCGGGCATGGACAGACTGGGCAAAGCTGTGGTGGCGGTATTCGGCGTCGGCGGCGTGGGCTCATACGCGGTGGAGGCGCTCGCCCGCAGCGGTGTGGGCAGCCTGGCGCTGTTTGACGACGATAAGGTGTGCCTGACCAATATCAACCGCCAGCTGATCGCGACGCATGACACCATCGGCCAGATAAAGGTGGAAGCGGCAAAACAGCGCATACTCTCCATCAACCCCGAGTGCCGGGTGGAGGCCAACGCCTGCTTTTATTCGGCGCAGAACGCGGGTGATTACGATCTGTCCCGCTATACGTATATTATCGACGCCATCGACACGGTGTCGTCCAAGCTTGTGCTCATTGAGCGGGCCGCCGCAGCGGGCGTGCCGGTCATCAGCTGCATGGGCGCGGGCAACAAGCTCGACGCGACGCGCTTTGAAATCGCCGATATCTATCAAACGTCCGTATGCCCGCTGGCCAAGGTGATGCGTCGGGAGCTCAAAGCCCGCGGTATCGCCGCGCTCAAGGTGGTTTATTCCAAGGAGCCGCCCATCGCGCCGCTTGAGGACAGGGAAACGGGCTGCCAAAAGGATTGCGTCTGTCCGCCCGATACCACCCGGACATGCAGCGTGCGCCGGCAGGTGCCCGGAAGCGTGGCTTTCGTGCCCTCAGTGGCCGGGCTGATACTGGCCGGGCAGGTGATACGTGACATACTGGCGTCGGCGCCCGGGGCGCAGCCTTAAGGGAGTCAGGCCGTTGTTTATTATGAGAACTTGTTTATACAGGAAGGTGTTGTTATGAAGATATCAACGCGCGGGCGCTATGCACTGCGCCTGATGGTAGACCTTGCCGCGACTCCGGGGGATGAATTTATCGCAATCAAAAGCATCGCCGCGCGGCAGCAGATTTCCGAAAAGTATCTGGAACAGATCATCACGCTGCTCAGCCGCGCGGGGTTTGTGAAGAGCGCCCGCGGCGCACAGGGCGGATATAAGCTGACCAAACCGGCGGATGAATACACCGTCGGCATGATACTCCGCGCGATTGAGGGCAGCCTGGTGCCGGTGAAGTGCATGGAGGACGACCCCAACGAGTGTCCGCGGTGCGCCCAGTGCGTGACACTCGATGTCTGGCAGCAGATCAGCGACGCGATCAGCAATGTGGTGGACAACATCACGCTTAATCAGCTGGCAGACAGGCAGCGGGCCAACATGCCCGTTCAATAGCCGAGACTGCCGGAACAGAGAAGCGACATCAAGTCTTACGGGAGTTATGCTTTTCGTAAGGCTTTTTTATTACCCGGACTCATCCTATAAACACGGAACATTTCTGCCTGACGGGCGTCTTATTCAGCAGGAGGTGTGGTATGAGAAGGATTGTGCTGCTGCTGCTGGCCTGCGCCGTCATAACAGTCAGTGCCGCCTGTGCAGACCCGCAAAGCCCGGGCGCGCCGCCGCCTGTCGCCGGGAATCCGCAGCGGACCGAACCGTCTGATGAACCGGCAAAAATTTATTTTGCCGACCGGCTGTCGGCACGCGGCATTGCAAAAGTGCTGTATTTCGACGGGTCCCAGCCGCCCGATACGCCCGCCGACACCTATACGGCGGCGGTGGAGATTGACAGAATACTGGAGATGTTCCGGATGCTCGTTCTGGTGCGCGCGCATGAGGCGGATGAGCTTGAGGAAATTGCCCCGGGGGACTTCTGCGGCTATGAGGTGCACCTGGCGGACGGCACTGTGCATACCGTCTGGCGCTCCGGGAAAGACATATACGTTGACGGCATACGATACGCCTATGCAGGATCTATCGGCAGACAGCTGCACGTTGACGAAGTGATAATGATGGCAGACTGCAGCATCGGCTACCCGCCGGGCGGCCAGCTGGCGCTGTTTGCGGACGCGTTTGACAAACGTAACACGCTGATTGACGGCGACCCTGTTCTCAAGCAGCTGGTCGGCAGCCGGTGGACGGTGGTGGATTCTGTCAAGCCGGTCAGCGGCGTAAAAATCCCTGTTTGTGATATGCCGCCGTCCATTGATCTTAAAGATTATCCGCAGGTTACAACCGGCGATTTCAAAATGATCTATCAGGTCAGCCTGCCTTCCGGGAAACAGACGGAGATTGTGGTTCAATTCACCATATTTGAGGAATAATACTTGCTGCCGGGTTTCCCGGCCTTTCATATAACGCTTAATGAAACGACTTCGGTGCGCGCATCGCGCGCATCGCGTTGAGTATCGCGAGTACAGCGACGCCCACGTCGCCGAACACTGCCTCCCACATCGTGGCGACACCCAGCGCGCCCAGCAGCAGGATCACAACCTTCACGCCCAGCGCGAACAGTATGTTCTGCCAGACAATGCGGCCGGTCTTTCGGGCAACGCGCATCAGCGATACCAGCTTGGAAGGGTCGTCGTTCATCAGCACGATATCCGCCGCCTCGATCGCCGCGTCCGCGCCGCCGCCGCCCATCGCGACGCCGACA
Organism: uncultured Christensenellaceae bacterium; assembly: GCA_964576225.1. Taxonomy (GTDB): domain Bacteria; phylum Bacillota; class Clostridia; order Christensenellales; family SZUA-584; genus SZUA-584. The sequence goes on along the minus strand of CAZNVX010000009.1, from coordinate 3,740 downwards.
TCCGCCATCGCCAGCACCGGTGCGTCGTTGATGCCGTCGCCCACAAACGCCAGCTTGCCCTTGCCGGTGTGTTCGCGGCGCAGCGTCTCCAGCTTCTCCACCTTCTGGTGCGGCAGCAGCTCCGCATAGACCGTGTCGATGTCGAGGTCGTCCGCCGCCTTTTCGGCCGCCGCGCGGCTGTCGCCCGTCAGCATCACCACGTTCTTCACGCCCATGCGTCTGAGCGCGCGAATGGCGCCGGCGCTTTCGGGCCGCACCCGATCCGAGATCACGATATGACCGATGTATTGGCCGTCTGCCGCC
>CAZNVX010000009.1:0-3427 GCA_964576225.1 uncultured Christensenellaceae bacterium | reverse complement strand
CGCCACATACACCACCGTGCCGGTTACGTCAGCATCCGGCACGCTGATATTGTGGCGCCGCATCAGCCTGGCATTGCCGGCCAGCACGTGCGTGCCGCCCACGCTGGCGCTGATGCCGTATCCCGCCGTTTCCTTCAGCGCCGTGACGGCGGTCTGGTCAATGCTGCTGCCGTAAGCCTCGCGGATGGCCAGCGCGATGGGATGCGTGGAATGGCTCTCCGCGTGGGCAGCCAGGCGGAGCACGTCGCTGCCGCCCGCCACATGCGATACGGTAAAACGGCCTTCCGTCAGCGTGCCCGTCTTATCAAACACCACGGTGTCCACGCGGCTCATTGCATCCAGATAGCTGCTGCCCTTCACCAGTATACCCTGGCGGGACGCGCCGCCGATGCCGCCGAAGAACCCCATCGGAATGGAGAGCACCAGCGCGCACGGGCAGGACACAACGAGAAACACCAGCGCGCGGTACAGCCAGTCTGAGAAAAGCGCCCCCGGCACCACCAGCGGCGGGATGAGCGCGAGCACGGCCGCGGCAGAGACCACCGCGGGTGTGTAATAGCGTGAGAACCGGGTGATAAAGCGTTCGGCCGGCGCTTTTTTGCTGCCTGCGCTCTGCACCAACTCCAGTATTCTGGCCATGGCGGACGCGCCGAACTCTTTTGTGACCTCGATGGTCAGCAGGCCGCTCTGGTTGATGGAGCCGGCCAGCACGTCCGCGCCGGGCTCCACATCACGCGGGAGCGACTCGCCCGTCAGCGCGGAGGCATCGAGAGAGGAGATGCCCTGCCGCACCACCCCGTCCAGCGGGATGCGCTCGCCGGGGCGCACCAGCACAAGCTCGCCCACGCCCACGGTTTCAGGCGATACCGCCACAGAGCCGTCCGGCGTGATCAGATTGGCCGTGTCGGGGCGGATGTCCCTCAGCGCGGATATCGACCGCTGCGACCGTCCCACAGCGGCGCGCTGGAAAGCCTCGCCCACCTGATAGAACAGCATCACCGCGACGCCTTCGGGGTATTCGCCGATGGCGAAAGCGCTGATGGTGGCCAGGCTCATCAGGAAATTCTCGTCAAAAACCTTGCCCCGGGTGATGTTCTTGAGTGCACGCCAGACCACCTCGCCGCCGATGAGTAGGTAGCTTGCGATATACAGTGTGAGTGTCAGCCACGCGGGGGCGGGGATGAGGAGCGCAGCGGCGAAGAACACCGCGCCCAGTCCCATTGCGGCGCCATACAGCTGCCGCCTCAGTCGGGATGACGGCGGTTCGGCGGTGGGTTTTGAATATGAGACGGTAATCCCCGGTTCAATTTGAGCCGCAAGCCCGGCCGCCCGGCGCATGATGACGGGCAGGGCAGCGGGGTCGGCTGCTTCGACGATCAGCTCTTTGGACATGAATCTGACCGAAGCCGACACCACGCCTTCAATACGGCCCGCTGCCTCTTCGATTTTGGCAGCACAGTCCGCGCAGGACAGGCCGGTCAGATACAGCGTCCTGCGGTGTGCCCCGTGTTCCGTCACCGACGCGTTCGGCTCACAGCGCCGCACCGTGTCGCGTATCCTGGCGCTCAGCCCGTCCGGCCAATCGCCGTTCACGTCCACGGTAAGCTTTTGTCCGTCCGCGTCCGCCGAAACGACATCCACGCCGTGAAGACGGCTTAATTCGTCCTTTATTTGCGGCAGACAGGCTGCGCGCATCCCGCTTATCGAAAAAATCTTCCTCATCCCGCTGTCATCCCTTTCGCGAAGAAATGAATAGTTGAACAACCATTCAAGTGATATTATATGCTGGGCACCTGAAAAATGTCAAGCAGACGCGGATTGGTTTTTGCGACGGGCTGTGGTTTACCGTGAATTGACAGGGTCATGGCGTTTGATATATGATCAGAAGGCATCAAGGTCGAAACGGTCTTCCATTTTAAATACGGAGGTGACATATGAACGCAAAAGAACGTGTTTTTGCCCGTCTTAGCGGACATCAAGTGGACCGGATACCCAACCTGAATATCATTATGCAGCTGGCCGCGCGTGAGCTGGATGCGCCGTATTCGGCTTATTGCCAGGATTACCGGCTGCTGTGTGAGGGAAACATACGGTGTGCACAAAAATATCATCTGGACTGCGTGACCACGATGTCGGATCCGATGAAGGAAGCGTCCGCATTCGGCGCGGAGGTCGTGTTTCCTCATGACGACGTGCCGTATGCCAAAAAAAACCTGCTGGAGAAAGAAGAAGATCTGTTGAAGCTCAAATCGTGTGACCCGTCCGAGAGCCGGCGCATGTCGCAGAGCGTGCTTGCCGTTGAGCTCTATAAACGCGAGCTGGGCGACGATATGCCGGTGATCGGCTGGGTGGAAGGGTGTATGGCTGAATCTGCCGACCTCCGCGGCGTCAATGAATTTCTGATGGACTTGGTGAGCAATGAAGAATTTGTGACCGAGCTGATGGATGTCTGTCTTGAGCAGGCAATCCGCTTTGCCAAGGCGCAGATTGAGGCCGGGGCAGACATCATCGGCGTGGGAGATGCGATTGCGTCCGTGGCGGGCCCAGTGTGTTACCGAAAATTCGCGCTGCCTTATCAGATTAAGCTGCTTACGGCGATCAGGGAGATGGGCGCCAAAACCAAGCTGCACATCTGCGGCAACGTCACGCCCTTCCTCAAAGACCTGCCGGTATCCTGCTGCGATATACTCGACCTGGACTGGATGGTGCCGCTCGACGAGGCGGCGGCGCTGTATGGGCAGGCCTGCGCGTTAAGCGGCAATTACAACCCGGTCACTGTGCTGCTTCAGGGTTCGGAGGAAACAGTGAGCGAGGCGGTGACGAGCTGCGCAAAAGCAGGCGGTGCCCGGTATATGTGTGCTGCGGGCTGCGAGGTGCCCAAGCTCACGCCGGAGCGGAACCTTGCTGCGGTGTATGATGCGCTTTGCCGCATACAGACAAGCTGATAAACGCTCAAAGCAAAGCGCGGTGCCGTGGACAGGCCGCGCTTTTTTAGTTGCACATTTTTAGATTTTTGCTGGTAATTTTTCTGCAGGTCTGTTAAAATAAAAACAACTTATACGATTAACTCGCTGCTCTGCATCGATGGATATCATCATTGTGCCATTACAATCGCTGCGCGCTGCGCTGGTCATAGCGGGGATCTGCGTGGTTCTGTCTGGCGCTCTGTAGGCGTTTTAATGACCGGACTTCGTTAGACTCCGCCGGCTGTGCGTTCCTGCGCCGTATCGTCTGAAGACCATGACGGGTGATGCATCAAACGTGCTTCCCGGTTGGTGCAGAAACAAAATTCAACACCGAAGGCCGTTTTTTCCACCGAATATACTGACAGAAATTGTTGACATGGGCAATGGGGCATGTGATAATATGTAATAATGGTTAATCGTATAAATATTACAAAGAGAGGTCGATGATTATGGCAAAACGG
>CAZNVX010000008.1:0-17563 GCA_964576225.1 uncultured Christensenellaceae bacterium | reverse complement strand
CCGGAAGGTAAGGCGAATACCGCCTGCGCGACGCGATATAAACCAAAGGCCAGAAACAGGCAGGGAATTAAATAGAGTATCAAGGTCATTTCTTCTCACCACCTTCCACGGGGCGGTACAGCCGCGCTACCCATATGGCCGTCGCCAGCACAGCGGCCAGCACCACGGCCAGGGTTATTTTGCCTGCGGGCGTTGTCGTCAGCATGGCATACCAATCGGGCATCATCGCGCCCATGAGCGGGATCGCGCCCAGCACCAGCATGACTGTGACAATATAGTCGCCAAGCTGTTTACGGATGGCCGAATCCGCTTCCATCTGTGCCCGGCGCATCTCTCCAAGTCGGCTCACGATACCGGGCAGCGCAAAGCGCAACTGCCTGTCGCGCTGGCACTGTATCAGCACGTCGCACCAATCACGCCAATATAGGTTATCGATGCGTTCGCGCATCCGGAGCAGCGCTTTCACCACATCCGCGTCGATCAATTGCGTCTCCGTATAAAATTGCCGGAACACGCCGTCCAAAGGAGAGGGAAGAAGGTGCAGATTGCTTTCCACCGCACCAATCAGGTCGCTACATGACACATAACTGTTGGTGACGGTGCCCATCGCGCTCTCAAGCTTTTCATTCAAACTGCGTATGTAATCGCCGGTGCGAATTCGGATCACGATCAGCGGTGAGAACCCAAGGCCAGCCGCCAAAACCAACCCGGCAAGAACGTTATCCAGTGCCATACCGACTAAAAAGCCAATGGCTGCGAGTACGACAGCAGCCCACTTATAGGCACCGATCTTCTCGTTCATGCCTGCCGCCGTGAGCATATCTTTCGCATCGTCTATTGTTGCAGCCAGTTTACCTTTTGGCTTTCCGGTGATGTGGCGAATACGCCTTTTTCTCTCGCGCTGGTGCTGGAATGGCTTTGCAAACGGATACGCTATATCCGAAGGGCGTATACCCAGCAACAAAAAAAGCCCCGCGATGGTTAGCAGGGCGCACAGCATTTGAATTGTCATAGCCGCACCACCTTGTAACCGGAAACAGCAGCCGGAACCGCACCGTTCTCCAGCAGGGTATCAGCCAGACTTTCGGATATGCCGCCTGTCTGAACGAATTTGCCGCTCTCAAACCGAAACAGCGTCCGTGCCTGCACCACACCGTCTTTGACGCCGGTGGCTTCAACGATCTCCATGATGCGACGCGTTCCATCCGGCATCTGCTTCTTAAACACCATGATTGGAAACGCCTCTGCCACAAAGCCCATCAGGATATTCGTTGATATGTTGGTTCCTGACATCTGGCACATGGAGAGGATACGGCCATATGCTTTCCTTGCAGAATTGGCATGCAGGCTGGTCACGACGACGTGCCCGGTTCGGGCAGCTTCCTGCGCTGTCATGGCCTCCGCACCACGCATTTCGGCCACGACGATGATATCCGGCGAGAAACGCATGGCTTTTCTCAGCAGGTCGTTCATGTCCACGTCCGCGTTTTCCATATCCGACGGACGGATGCAGGTATGGATAACGCGGTTTTGCGCGTTGCCCTGATCATCCACATCGAACAAGTCCAGCTCACGCGTTTCTTCAATGGTGTAGATTCTTTTGCTATTATCCGCAGCACTCAGAAGGTAGGAGATATCTGTGGTTTTTCCGCTGCCCGTTTTTCCGGCCAGCCCAACGGAAATACCGTGATTCACACACAGCGAAAGAAAATCCAGCATCTCCGGCGACGCTGTTTGCCATTCCACAAGCTGCTGTTTCTGAACCTTTGCCATGCGCTGGCGGCGAATACTGAACACCGCGCCGCTGCGCTTGTCGGTGACGGGCGGTATCATGGCCGATATGCGGATACCCTGTGTGATGTAACTGTCCACGATGGGATTCGTGCCATCCAGCACCAGACCGCCCAAGCGTACCATTTTGCGCAGGGTATCTTCAGCGTGTTGTGGCGAAAGAAAGTGCTCCGGTATCTTGCGCCAGCCGGAGCGCGTGACGACCTCAATATCCCGCCAGCTATTCCCGTTGATTTCTTCAACGTCTGGGTCGGTAATGTACTTATCCAAAAAACCGAAGCCAGCCATGTCACCGTATAGCCTGTCGATCAAGTCCTTAGCGGAGAGTCCGTTGACACGGAGTTGATGAGCAGCCACATGTTCACCGATCAGCCGTTTCACAGCCTCCGCAGCGGATTTTTGGGTGATGCTTTGGGCCAGCGTCTCCGCGTGGTCTTTTGATATGGCGTTCCTAATCTGCTCCAGCACGGCCTCATATGGGCTTTTTTCCTGTATCTCCTGCTTTTCATATGCCAGTTCTCGTAATGTACGGCTCATGTTGTCACCTCCGTGAGTTTCCTGTATAGCTTCTGCACCTGCCTAAAATAACGGTTAGCGGCAGGTGTGCAGCCGCTGTCTGTGCTATTCTGCAGGAATTCGCGTACATACGGCAGCGCTTCGGCAAAGCGGATATCTGCTGCTTTTTCTACGGCATCCAACGTGGGATTCACCGTCATCAACGCGACGGGCAGTACACGTCCTGCCGCGTTCATAGCTTCCAGAAATGGTTTGACGGCATTCATCCAGCACACGCCCTGCACGTCCGGTGTGATTGGAACAACGATCTTATCTGCGCTGGATAACGCAGCGGGTACAAAAGGGTCTGTGCGCTGTCCAGAAAGATCGAGAATGAGAGTATCCGTCAGCGCCGCGCAGCGTTCCGCGAAATCTCTTGCCGCGTCTGTCACGTCCAGCCCCAACTCAAATGACAGGTACTCGTCCATGTCCGTCAGCCCCGCGTAGAACAGCCGCTTGTTCATGGGATGTTGGTGCAGAAATTTGGATGCATCATCCGTTCCAACGCCGGATATGGCCTTGCCCAGCGAAGTGTCCAAACCTATTCTTTGGCCATTCAATCGCATAGGTAACGTCGGCTGCGTCAAGTCGGTGTCGATAATGGCCGTAACGTCCTGTCGTGCAAACAGCCGTCCCAACGCATCAGCCAGCGTACTCTTTCCGGTTCCGTCTCGTCCCCAAATGGCAATAATCATATTAGCCCACCTCTGTTCCTACAAGTACGCTGCTAGGGACATATTGAGAGACGACCTCTCCGCGCGCGACGAAAGCGAGGTGTATGGTGCCCGCCTGCTCAAGCTCGGCCAACCTCACAGCCTGTTCTCTGGTTGCGTAAAATGAAACGGTCACGGGCAGGGTGTTCTTTGACTCTTTATCCGGTTGTGCCGTGACACTGGCATCCGCACCGTCGCTGGTCGTGACCATACACACCTCGATGTACTCAAGCACCGGATCGATGTATGCGCCGGATACAGTGGGTTCGGTCGTATCGCCCGGTTCTACGCCCAGCGTTTGATTAACGGTGCCTTTAGGAATGGCGATGACCGTCACAATATCACCGGGCAGAAGCCGCCCTGACACGCCAGATGCCAGGGACGGCAAAGTAACCGATACCACCGTTTTACTCTTCGCTTCACCCGCTGAAAAAAGACTTTGTTCCGCAAGCGTTGCCGTGAGTTTTTCGGCGGTCAGATAATCCCCAGCGTACAAGGCTGTAGCCGCATACTGACCGACAGCTTTTGCTGGTTCACTGATGCCGTTCTGCATAAGGTTTTTTGGCACGCTGACGGATTCCACCATGTCGGCGGTAATCTGTGTTTCTGCTTTGACGGTCTGTTTCATGCGCAGGACGCTCACCGTTTCGCTTTCACTGCTGCCGATCAGGGAAGGCAATGCGACAAAGCTGAACACCAGCGCTAAGATTATGCACAGGGTTCCGATAATGATTTTGTTTTTCAGTAACTTCATTGTTTGGTTTTCCTCCTATTATTGAATTTCTTTATTTCAGCAGGTCGGTCACTTTCAAGACGCAGCCTTCAACCCTGCCAAACATGATCATGTCATTTTCCCCGATGTCGTTTTCGGGGATGTAGTCCGTATAGTGATGGTCGTTATCCACCACATAATGCAGTCCTTTAAGGTAAACGCCATCCGGTGTCAGGTGGATAATCGCCCATCCGTCACCCTCCAAATCATCAGGGTCAATCCCTGACAGATCAATATCCATAATGCAATCATCTTTACGCATCATCTTTAATCTCCGTTTCTGCTATTGCGTGTTGAGTCGGCTAATAAAGCCCAGCATGTTCTTTGCGGCATCGGACATATCCTGCGTCTCATCCAATGCCGCATCTGGCATTCCGTTATCCTGCAACGGGCTATTCCGCGCAAACATTTTCCTGATGCGCTTTGCCATCTCATTCCTGTCGTGCATGAGTATCATGGCGAGGCGTATAAAATCGCTTCGCTGGCTGGTTGGTATGGCTTGGTATATATCGTAGGCGAGGCGGTGAGAGTATTTGTCCATATTGAGCCGGAACGTGATGCGTTTCTCGTTCATGAGGTTTCACCTAAAAACAGCTTTGCCAGCCGCTCATATGCGATGGCATTCGCTTTCACGTCCTTGACGAACGTCATTTTGGCGTAAAGGGAAGAATCGACATTGCGTTCCACCAGAGCAGCGCCGCCACCCATGAAGATCGTGGGCACTGCCGTAATGTCAAAACCACTTTCAATGAGCGTTCGCATCAGTCTGTCGATATACAACTTCCCTTGATGCTCTATGATTTCTTTGGCTTTCTCGTCGATGGTGCAGGGGAGGGATTTCATAACCCGCTCGATCTGTGCCGCTGTGATGGATAGCCCTGTATGGCTGCGCACATCTTCGAGTATCCTGTCCATCATGCGGATAATGCCCATTTCAAGACTGCGGCAGGTATCAGCGTTGGGCGTCCCGTTATCCATCCGAAAGGCATCCACTGTCCAGCTACCAATATCGCAGACAATAACAGACGGCTCGTCTGCGAGGTCGCCCATGTTGCCGATGACAGCGGCGCAGCCTTGCGGGAACACCACAACGTCGTCAATGAAAACCTTGTACGTCTCATTGTCAAATTCGAATTTTACGGGCTGCATGATATGACGCTTGAGGTACTTGATGAAGCCGTCTTTATCTCTGCCATAGCTGGTGAGGGGTAGCCCAGCTGCGATGATGACATTGGCTTTGGTTCCGGCGTTTCTATATGCCAATTCCTTTGCCAGTGCGCATAGGGTTAGGATATAGTAGTTGTCGTTTTGCGTTTTGTCCCTGATGAGCGCCTGCCTGCCGCTGCCGCACACATAATATTTGTCATCATACCGGATGACGTTCTCAGTTGTGTACGGTTCTTTTTCGTATTCCGTTAAGCCTGTTGTGAACACGCAGTTGGCTGTTTTCATACAGCCGTATCCGTGATCGATGCCGATAATCATGTTCTTTTTCCTCCTTTTGCGTTGTTTTGTTGGTCGGGGTGATATATATTGAAATGGTCGCCTATCGTAAAATAACCAGCTATGAATTGCAGTTAATAAGAAGAAAACCTGTGGAGAACTTGTATGAGCAAAACGAATAAGGTCTGCCCGGAGTACGGAAGGAAGATGAAGCAGCAGTTCAGCGTCCTGTAACATTGTAAATGCGGCGTTAGTGGAAAAAAGATATCGGCTTTTTTGAGCGTTCGCCAGATATGGTGTTTGCTCTGGAGCGGCAGACCGTAAACGGGAAAGTGAAGCGGATTCCGGTTATACGAAGGAAAGGCTGAAAACCTCTCGCACAGCTTACTGTTCCTTTCCGCATTTTCTTATAGGATAACAATGAGTTCCGTGATATATTAAACCTGTAGTGATTATTGACCTGTTGGCCGGAGGTGTTGCGCGTGTCTGGAAAACCCGAAGTATTTATTGAGGACATCGCTGATAAACTCGAAGAAACGATGGAACATTGGGAGCAATATCTCAATACCGCAACAGGCGAATTTGTGGCACTTTCCGATGGGGCTTATATTGAAACCGATGAAGAGCTGGCAGAGAAAATCGACAGCTCCTGCGATTTTGTCAGGCTTCCCAATCAGTTTGATATTCGCGAGTACGACATTATGGAGAATTTTGCGGATACCACCGCAAATGCTCAAAAACGCGAGCGATTATTCCATGCATTAAATGGCAGAAAGCCTTTTCGTCATTTCAAGGATACACTGGATGACACCGGTCTGGCAGACGCTTATTTTTCATTTCGCGCCCTGGCATATCTTGAAATTGCCAAGGCATGGTGCGATGAAAACGACATTCCCTACAAAAACCGCAAGCAGGAGGACGCGTGATGGCGATACACCCAATATACAGATTTTATGCCGTGCTTGAGGGCTATACCCCAAAAATTTGGCGGCGCTTTGAGGTGAACGGCAGCAAAACAATAGCGGAGCTGGGATACATATTGATGACCATGTTTGAGATGAAAGCTTCCCACCTTTTCTGCTTTACATATGATCATGGCGCTGAAATCCTGAAAGATATGCGAAAACGCTATTCTGACGAAGAATTGGACAGGGTTTTAAGCAAAAGCGAATATGCAGATCTGTTGAAGCCATGGCGTTTTGAATTGCCATCCGAGGATATATATGAGAACGAAAACGAGCAGTGGCGTAGCGCGAGTAAATACCGCTTAAAAGATATTACCGACAGTGCCCCGTGGCATCTAACCTTTGAATATGATTACGGTGACGGCTGGCAGGTGAACCTGACGTTGGAAAACTGTGAAAAGGTGGGGATTCACGCGAGCGAGTCGCCAAGAGTGCTCGAAGGGGAAGGCTTTGGCATCATCGAGGACTGCGGTGGTATCGGCAGATTGGAAGAACTGGCCAAGGCGTTTAAAAAAAAGAACGGACGTCAATATGACGAATACCGGGAATGGCTCGGCATTGATGATTTGGACTTAACAGCTTTTGACCTTGATGATATGAACTTCCGATTAAAAAAGCTGCCGAGAATTTTCAGGGAAAGCTATGAGTACGGATACGAGCCAACGCAGCGTTCTATTGACCTGATTGAGCGCAAATATATTAAGGGAAGATAACTCGGGGCAAATGCAAGTAATAAAGGCGCAAGAGGGAATATAAGCTGTTTATCTGCGCTTTTTTTATTAAAACAAATTCTGCCGATCAACTTATTGGTTATCATCTCGTCTGATTCCATAAAAAAAGAACGCCTTGCGGCGTCTGTGTAAGAAGTGCTTTTAACTTTCCTGTGCTTTTCGGTTCAGCACTATGGGCTGTCCGTACCGTTCATATGCCCAATCCAAAATAAGTTCTCTGTTGTGCTTTCTGGCCTTGATGAACCGCGCCAGCGTCACAATCCAGCTTACCGCCACGCCCGCAATCAGCGCAAAGCCGATGCCGTCCGCCAGCAGCGTGTTGGCCTGGTACCAATCCTTGAAGAAGATAAGGACGGCGGCTATGGGAAGCGCGGCTATGATGAGCCGTGTCTTAATCAGCGTCCATTTTACCAGCTTGATAGCCCCTATGATTATAAAAGCAATAAGATGTGCCATTTCAAATTCCTCCTGAATCGTGTATTTTCATACTCATTGTAAAACGTCAAGCATTTGAATACAAAAATGAGCCGGTTTTTTTGAAAAAACTAGGCTCACTTTTTTGACAGGGTATTTTCGGGGCTATCTGGCGGCGTTGATATCCTGATTGAGCGGCACAACATTGGATTTCTCAGGATGCCGTTTGAACCATTCTTCCAGCGCCCGGTCGATAACGCTGTCACGTTCCTGCGGTGTAACCTCATCAGGGAAGTATTTGCTAATGATTTTATGAGATATCTTGACCTGCTTGGGCGGGGTCTGCACTTTGGATACGATAAGCTCGTCGATCTTCTTTTCAGTCAGTAAACCATTCTGACTGATGCCCTTGAGTTTTCTCGCTAGTGCAAGAGGAATACCGAAGTATTCTTCGCGCTCAAGGTTACTATACAACCATTTTTGCTCATGTTCCTTGAGATATGATAGCTCGACAGCCGGAATGAACGCCAGCTTCTTTTCATCTACCTTATCCAAAAGCTGCGGTATAAGATGAGTTAATCGGATGTATCTCTGAACTTGTCTGCCACTATCATTGCTATTTTCTCCGACCACATCAGCCATTTCTAACTTCCCGACAAGTTGTCGGGAAGTTAAATCATTCCGCTTACCCTGTGATTTTATCGCCTCTAGCTTATACCGATACGCCCACGCCTTTTCAGAGGGCACTACAGTTTCACGTTGCAGATTCGAGTCCACCATTATTATGGTCGCGGTGTCGTCGTCCATTTCCCGTACGTCGCAAGGGATATCAGCTTTCCCCGCAAGGGTAGACGCTTCAACCCTGTTGTGACCGGCCACGATCTCATACATGCCGTTTTCCAAAGGCCGAACAAGTATTGGAACGATCACGCCGCGCTCTTCAATGCTGTCAGCCAGCTCCTGCATCTTCTCGGCGCTATGTAGTTTGAACGGGTGTTTGCTGAACGGTTGCAGCTTTGAAATGGGCAAGGATGCGATCCCGTTGGTGGTTTCCTGCTGTTCGCTCGACTTGAAAAGGTCGTCAAAGCCTTTCAGATTCGCCTTAGCCATTCGCCAGCACCTCCTCCGCAAACGCTTCGTATGCGAGGGATACTTTGCACTTATTATCGTAGGCGAACAGGCTCTTGCCCTCGGCTGTGTTCTCAACGGCCTTGACCGATTGGGGGATCATGGTTTTATAAATGGAAATGTGCTGCCCGTAGGCTTCCTGTAATTCGCCTAATATGCTTTTGCTGAATTTTAATCTGCCATCATACATGGTGATGAGAATACCGTTGAAATCAAGGTCTGGATTGATATTTCTTTTCACTTTGGCAATTGTGCCAATAAGCAGCTCCAAACCTTTTGCCGAGAGATAGTGCGCTTGCACGGGAATCAGGACGCTCGTTGCGGCAGCGAGTGCATTGATCGTCAGTAGGCCAAGCGAGGGCGCGCAATCTATCAGAATGGTCTGATACTCATCCTTGAATTGTGACAGTAGCCGCTTCAACAGGTTTTCTCTGGACATGGCGTTTGCAAGCGATGGCTCGATACCGGACAGTTGAATGGATGAGGGAATAAGGTCGCATCCTTCGGCGTGAAGAATGAAATCTTCCTTCTGAAATGAAAAGGTTTCGTCCATGAGGCCGTGAAAGATGTGCGCCATTGTGCAGGGCAAATTTTCTGGTTGTTTATATCCCATACACATGGTAAGATTAGATTGCGCATCAAGGTCAACAATAAGTACCTTTTTGCCTTGCCGTGCCAGATTGGTTCCCAAGTTGTGAACTGTGGTAGATTTTCCAACTCCACCTTTCTGGTTTGCAACGGCAATGATGTGCGTGCGCGTCATTTTTAGCTCCTTTCTCAGCGGTTATCGCTGATTAGAAGCTAAAAATCTGCTATTTTAGACGTTATCGGAGTTAGGGTTCTAATACCCCCGCTCCGCCAATATCTACAATAGGACACAAAAAACAAGTTCCTATTCAAAAGTTTAGCACATCCGGTTTTCGGATGTGCTATTACTATATCACCATAAAAATCGTATATCAATATAGCGTCCATCTAATCATCAAGGGCAGCGCAGTATTGTCTGATTTCATCCCTGAACTTGAAATTGACCGATATATTCTTAACCCCTGTAGAATTATAATGTGTTTCCTGGAAACTCTCCGCGCCAAATTTTCAACGATGTCTCTGCTCCAAATCCAATAATGTCACTACGCTTTGCAACATCTTCCAGAACGTCAATAGCCTGTTCAATCAGAATATTTAATCTTAGAGCATCTGCTGCCGCTATGGAACGCGCTTTGTCATTCTCTGACTTCATGACTTCTGAGAAAACATGCTTTGCTAAATCCAAATTGTTTTCCAAATAATCGGTTTTAATTATTTTGATTTTTTTTGCTTCGCGATTATTCTTTTTATAATCACCATTTGGTAAGGCTTCTGTCATTATTATCCCAGCTTCGATGTATTGCTCAATTATTGATTGTATCGACATATTTTTCTTCATTTAGGTGCTTTATCCCAAACCGTCATTTTTACTCTTTGAGATGAAATGTCGTAAATTAGTCGTCCATTTCCATCATATACCAATGTATGCCCTGAGCCAGTTTTAATATAGCTACTTGGAGTCCCTTCCGAGGGCGGCTCCCTCCACTTCTTCCTCCCGATTATAATATTCCCTCATTTTTTAGCCCCGCATAAATATTTCCATCTAATTCAGATTTCCTTTTTTCCATTCCTGTAAAGTTATTTTTGCACTAAATCCGGCCATAACACCTTTTATCGCTGATAATTTTTCTAATGCCTCCTCAGCTTTCTTCGGTACTATTTGTAAGACATAAGATGAAGCCCATAATCTTACATATGGATTTTCATGTTCGAGCAATGTCGTTAATTCAATAAGCCTGCCACTATCTCTTAGACGTTCATAAACAGATCGTATTACTTTGTAATACTTATTACCCGATTTACTATCTCCTAACTCTTCTAATCTTCCCTTTTCAATACAGGCGTTTACAAATTTTTCAATTTCATTTTTCATTGTATATGCTCCTTATTTAAATGGTGTAAATATCCATCCAGTGTTAGCAGATGTCATTGTACCATATTGTTGTAATTGGTTTAACCCATAATCAAATTGTTGTTGAAAACTCTGGCCTGATAGCCATTGTCTAACCGTTTGCCCATTTGTAAATGGTTGAATGGATGAATAGTGACCACTGAGTTTGCTATGGATGCTTCCTGAGAAGCCAGATTCCACAGATACTAAATTTTTAGTATTGTGTATATCTGTAGCACTAAAAGCAGACTTACCAATTTGATTCTGCTCTACTATGTGATGCCATGCTTTTCCATCTCCTGCTGATCCCAAAGCTTTTTTTGCATCATTAAAGGAATTAAAACCTTTTCCACCTTGAAGATAATTCCCCGCGCCCTTAGCATTACTCGTTCCCTCTGTAGATGTCTTGCCAGCACCTCCGGTCGTTTGGCGGCTATATGCTCCGGCAGCAAACCTTTGCATAGCGCCTCCAGCGATGGCTTGAAAGCCCATAACGACTTCCATTCCACCGCTTTCGAGAAACTCCCACATGCCTTTGGGCCAATAGCCTTATTGGGTTTGTTTCTAACGTATCCCAATGCCCTGTGAGATCAATCTGAAGATTATATTGTAGGATCGGCTGCAAACCATGTATAAATATCTTCGATTTCTTTGTCTTTCATATTCCAAATATATTGTTTTTTACATATACGTAGAGATTTAAGCTCAGTAAGTCATCTAGTCGAATAGTAATACGATTCACCGTCTACCTCAAGGAGGATTCACTGACTATTATCCTACAAAGAAAGGCCACATCTACCGTAATTGTGAACCATGTTCTATCGATATTCATTTTTATTTTTGATATACTTTTAAAAATCCTTGTTCACGCCATACTTTAAGTGTCATTTCAGCCTCGAAAGAAAAAACTCTCATATTAAGCTTGGATACCTTTTCCAAAATATCAACTGCTTGTTCTTCATATATTTCTAATGCTAAACAATGAGCAGCCGCACATATTTTTACTTTTACAGATTCATGTTCGAAAAGTGATGGCAAAACTTCTTTTGCCAAATCTAGTCTCCCAGGCCATATTTCCTTACTGTTTCAGAAAGCGCTAAGATATTTTCATGAGGTGTACCATTACTAATATAGTCTGAAGTAGCAACAATAAAATTCCCTCTCCTCTTAACCTTTTCTATGAGTTGTTTCACTTCTTCTTCAACATCATTTGGCGTGCGATTTACTAAAAACTCAATCTGATCAACATTGCCAGATAATACAATGTCGTCCCCCAGCTTTTCAATCGCTTCTTCCAGTATAGTATCTCCATATGGTGGTTTTGTTAAAGACTCATATATATCCATTCCAATCAGAGGATAAAGCTCAAGCAGCGCTCTTGCATCTCCACAATTATGATATAGATAATAAACGCCCATCTCTTTAACCTGGCGTGTAAACTCTCTCTCATATGGCAGTATGAATCTTTTGAAAAAGTCGGGACCAACCATTGTTCCCGTTGCGGCATTGCCTTCACATGAAATAATATCTGCACCGGCATTAACAAACTGCTGAATCGCGCCAAGCATTCTGTTCGAAAAGTATTTAACCATTTGCTCATACATTTCAAAATTTAAATAAGGGTCCATCAGCAGATCATCAATTTTTCGGTATTCCCGCAGACAGTTAAAGGCGCCTTGAGCCCATGGCGCAACTAACCCATCATCACCTATTAAATGCCTTGCTCTCGTTATTATGGAGCAGTCATATTCTTTGACTGGCGGTTGATATTTAACAAATTGCTCAAAGTCTGATTCGTCCTTAATATAATATTCCGTTTTTGCACTGACAACTTCATATTTGCCGACTCTTCTAAACTGCTGGTTCTGTCGCAATACTTTTTCAGGCGTTTGAATCGTCGTCACTATCGACCATTCTACATTTTCTTTTGTCGTATGCTTTTCTTTTGTAACATACCACTTCTCATTATTTGACTCCTTAATGTCAAACGCATCCCACACAGTGCAAGTTCTTAAAATAGTATCAAAATCAAAATGCTTATAGACTTCTAACCCTTTTGCAACAGGGTCCACTTTATCGCTACCAAAAAACTCATAGATAAAATTATTGTGTATAAAAGGTGATACAGGCAGCCTGTCAATCTTATTTCCATTAAGTAAATTCAAAAGACGCTCTCTGCTATGCATGATACTCCCCTTCTTTTTCCATACTGATTGTCGGGACCCAATTGGCCAAGCAATTGGTTAGTACAAAACCATGTTCATAACCTGCTCACCCTTCACATTTTCACTTTGCCTGCCTGGTACATGTTAATAAATGTAGAATTTGTCTCCGATTCTCTATCATAATATTCCGGTGCAACAGTCCCCCCTTAACAATGCATGAGCATGCCTTTAAGTGATGCCCATGCGATATCCGTACGCCTCCCAGCAATAGTTATTCTATTCGTCAAACATACAACCAATTTCTGATATCAGTTGTTCGCATAGAATATCTCCTGACTCCGGGCCACATAGAGTTGAGGCCGGTTTTGATGAATAACTTCCGCCTTTAACGGCAGACTCGGTTGGTAAATAACCTCCGCTCGCGTCCGACAATTGCACGATCATAGTTTGTGGCGATTTCGCTCGCGCTTTGATCCGAAGTCCGAATTCTACAAACAGCTCAAATGGATTCGTTACAATTGAAGTATTACCGATTCGGATAATATGAATAGGAAATTGAACTGTTTTTGATTTTTGCTGCTGTTCCCATCGATGCACTATACCGCATGGTTCGAACATCTTAACCATATCTTCAGACTTCATTTTGTTTTGCGGCGAAAATCGTTTGGTATACTGCTCAATCATTTTCCTTGCCTGCATTGCTTCCGCTTTATCTACCAATCTTATAGGAAACTCGATGTTCCTTACACGATGTTTCAGGATAAAATCCCGCTTAATGTTGTTTTTATTTGCCTTTTCTAAACCTCTCATGACCGCATCGCTGATACGGTTTCCAATATCAATACATTCTTGCTTCATATCAATATTGCGGTTTACTTCCCCCGCCTGTGCATTCCATAACGCTAATTCCTTTTCATTTGTTTTTGATATCCTGACCAAATCAAGCGGGTTCTGATCGCCCGCGGCACCACAAAGCGGAAGAATAAAAATACTGCCAAGCTTTTCCCTAAGCTGGAGCCTGACTTCGTGCCAAAAGTCCGACGATATAAAGGAATGCAGCTCGTAGACCTGTGCCGGGCAAGGTATATTAATGAGTATTCCCGTCAGATTATCTTCTGAATCCCATGTATAAATCATTTCTGCGCTATGATCGACCGTATCTTCGAATCTGATAAAATCACGCCTGCTTGCAGCTCCATACATGATAGTCTCATCTTTTCCGTTCGCATCTCGAAAGATTGGGCGCCGGTTAAAGCCTACCGCAGCGTAATCGTTGGCGCTTGATATACCGGCGGGTCGTCTGTTATCCCAAGCAGCAACGATGACCTCAACGATTCTCTCGATCAGAAATTCATTGCCTTCTGTGTGGGTCATTGTGCTTGAGGGAGTCGCCAGCTGCGCTTGGATTTCTTTGGGCAGAACGATTTTATTCGGAAATAGCTCAGGGCAACCAAAATCATACGCATTATGCGTGTGGGTTGCACTTATCGTAATCATGTCCGGATTAAGTCCCTCTATACCGCCAAGTCTTCTTTTTACATCGGGGATAATAGCTTGAGGCGGAATGGTCACATCAAGAGAAACCATTATTGCCTGTTGCAGACCATCTTCTATGACAAAAGCAGTTCCACTAAGAGGCTCTTTCACATAATCGGAAACGCGATCATATAACTGCCCAAAAACCATCACTGGCCTGTCTGGCGTGATGTCAATCTGCGCCCAACCGATTTTCACTTGTCTGCGTTTTTCCATGTTCATACTGTCCATCTCTTAAATTACTTTTATATCCAGAAGTTCACAAAGATCCGTCAACGACTCTTTATGATCCCCGTAGGCCACAAGGACATGCTGCGAAGATACTTTCCCTGCAAACTCTTCTACTGTGCAGCTGGTCGGCTCAATTTCCAAGCTCGGAAGCTGAGGAATCGGCTCGTTCCACCCATATTCTGCCCAGGAATGAGGCAGTTTCGCTATGCCGTTATAAACATGCATATAGTATCCATCTGCTTTGTATATCAGCCTTGCACATGTCACATCTCCTGTTTTTGGTTTCGAAACATTAAGCAGAGAAGATGACAGCTGACCAAACGAGGTGGGTAAAACCTTAATGTCTCCGTCTGTCGCCGCTGCCGGTATAAAATCCGGCACCCCGGCGAGCACGCTGGTTTTAAAGAATTCATAGTATTCAAAATAGGGAATGACCGTACCCGTAATGTACTTTAACATGAGTTGTGTTACATTTCCCAGCACATCATTTTCCGGCACTGTTTGAACACCGCAATAATATTCCAATAGCATGAACACCATTGCCGGCGGGAACCGAAGCAGTTTCTTCATCCCGTCAACATCATTTAGCGTAATCGCCTCGTAACCTCTTTCATCGATTTTCTTTTTCAAGGCGAGTGCATATTTAACGCCTTTTTCTAAAAGCGTATCATCACATGGTGATTCAAAACTCCAATTCTCCTTAATATACTGTATGCCGGCCTCAACATCTTTGCTGTCAACAGTATCGATGTTCTGCACCATTTCCAGCATCTCAAACGGTTCTACCTCGACTCCTATTTGCTTTTTCATGCTGTTGCCTTCAAACTGTGTGCCGTACAACAGCATATCGCGATATCCCATTGTGCCTACCCGCGCATTGCGCAGCATTGCCGCCGCATAGCTGGCATTGATATAGGCTTCCACCTTTTGTTTGGGCATGGGTTCTCCCATAATGCAGTAGATATATTTAAACTTATACCCCATTGCTTCAAAGGCGGATCGAATCCCTGATGTTCCTGCCTGCGCAGCTGTTGTAAATATTCTTTCGTTCTCGACCCATCCACACTGCCCAAACAGAATCATTGGCTTATGGCGAAACACATCCGTCACCTTGATTACCGCATGTGGTGGAATCCATCCAGCGACACAGACGAAAAGACAATCCATATCGAACGGTCGAAGCTTCTCAATGGCCGCATCCGCCGTCCTGTATTCAGCATCATCCAACACAAGGCCTGCGTCCAGCACATCAGTATCCTCAATCGAGTTTAAAAAGTCCAATCCCTCTTTATGTTTCATCGTCAAGCGCTGATACGGTGTGTTGACCTCACCAAAGCAAACGAATCCGATCCTTTTTTTTCTGTTCATAGTTAATCACCCTTCGCAGCTAATATTAGTTGTTCTGGAATGTTCATAATTCTTATCTGTCAAATCATTAATTAGTTATTTAAGCATCTGCCTGCCGGATCGGCAATCCGGCAGGCAACAACAAATGCTTAATAACATGCTATTTAAGCGGAGTCCCTACTTTGCGGGTCGCATCGGCAAGAGCTTGTTCAACTGTCTCAACGTTATCTATCGTTACCAACACAAGACCTGAGTCATTGACTTTTTCAAATGCATCGGTGTTTCCGGAGAGGTATTCAACACAGAAGCGGATAGATTCATATCCTCTCTTGTAAAAATTCTGAGCCATTGTGCCCCAGATCGTCCCTTTCCTGATTCCGTCGAGTGTTTCCTGTATCGGGTCAACGCCTAAAACAACGATATCTCTGTTTTGCTCCTGAGCAACCGCTGCCGCCGCCTGCGCACCGGTGCCTTCAAGCATAAACACACAGTCGATTTCCTGATAAGCGCGGAAGGAAGCGTCGAATTTTTCCATAGCCGTCTGTAGGTTCGCATCATCAGATTCCACGAGAACAACTTTCATCTCCGGATATTTTTCAGCGATTCTTGCTTCAAAAGCATTCTTAGCTTCGACTTGATTTGAAATATCAAGTTTTGACATCATGATCATGACGTTCGCTTTTCCATCCATTTTTTCTGCAAGAACATCAGCCGCATCAATACCATACTGCGTGTTGTTCGTCCCAATGAATGCGAATATTTTATCCATATCATCAGGTTCATTGCTCGTACACATTACTGGAATCCCCGCTTCAACCGCACGGTCGATTGCTGCATACATTGTCGCATCCCAAGGCTCGCACACAATTGCATCCGGCCTCATAGCAATGGCCTGATCGATATACTCGATGGTTTTCTCGGCCAAACCGTTTGTGTCTGATGCACCGATAATCTGAACATCGACAATATCCGAGCCAATATCTGCGACAGCATCCAGGATACCTCTGTCCTGATCGTTATAAACGGGATGCCCAACCAGCGCATTGACAAAGACAATCCTGAACGGTTCTTTTGACGGTTCTTCTACAACAGGCTGCTCTGCCGCCGGTTGTTCTGCTGCCGGCTGCTCTGCTGCCGGCTGCTCTTCCACAGGCTTGTCAGTTTCCTGTGTCGTCGCACATCCTGCAATCAGCGGTACCAACACAAGCATCAATACCAATACAAAAAGTAGCTTTTTCATTTTCATCCTCCGTATTTTTTAGTATGCAAACGGAATTCTCCGCAATTGCCAACATCATACTGCTCCAGTCGCGGCCATTTTGAGGAAGAGCTCTTCATCTGCTTCTTGCCTGGACAATTCCCCCACCAGCTTGCCTTCAGAGAGCACAATGAATCTGTCGCACATGCCGACCAGCTCGGGAAGCTCCGATGAAATCACGACCACTGCAATGCCCTGTTCGGCAAGATCACACATGATTTCATACACCTGCGCCTTAGCGCCCACATCAATTCCCCGGGTAGGCTCATCCAAAAATAGAACTTTGGGATTTGTCATCAGCCACTTGGCCAAAACCACCTTTTGTTGATTGCCCCCAGATAATTGAAGTATATTATCATGCGGCCCTTTGACCTTAATGCTTATTTTTTCGATATATTCCTGCGCTTTGTGTTTTTCCTGCTTGTCTTTTATAATCAAGCATTTCGATATTTGCTTTAGGCTGGCCAGCGTACTGTTTTTCGCGACATCAAATGCAGCAATATATCCATTTTTCTTGCGTTCCTCTGTCATTAATG